>JBAQLX010000402.1:0-5712 GCA_049302315.1 Desulfosporosinus sp. | reverse complement strand
AGATATTTTAAACTATCTTTGGCTTTGGCAACCGCTTTAGCAACTTGTGTGCCAATAACCGGGATTCGTTTTAAGAGATACTCGATATCCTCTTTTCTTTTATCATACCGTGGGTCAGTCCTCAAGCGATTAAGGTAGGATGACATAGCCCCTACATTCGGGGAAATAGACATTTCGTTATCATTGAGCACCACTATCAGATTGGTCTCACTATGTCCGGCATGGTTTAAAGCCTCATAGGCCATACCACCCGTCATTGCCCCATCTCCGATCACCGCTACAACATTGTGTTCCTCTCCCAAAACATCTCGTGCTTTGGCAAATCCAACAGCAGCAGAAATGGATGTACTGGAATGACCTGTTTGAAAGCAATCACAGGCGCTTTCAGCTCGTTTAGGAAAGCCGGACAGTCCATTATATTGACGAATGGTCTTAAACTGGTCCAATCGACCGGTTAAGAGCTTATGTACATAGGTCTGATGACCCACATCCCAGATAATCTTGTCGTACGGGCAATCAAATGTCCGGTGTAACGCCAAGGTGAGTTCTACGACCCCAAGGTTCGGCGCCAAATGTCCGCCATTCTTGGAGACCACGTCAACCAAAACTTCCCGAATCTCCTGCGCCAGTTGATTAAGTTCGTTGAAATCCAACGTGTGCAAGTCCTTCGGCGCATGAATACTTTCGAGCAGTCCCATCTTTCTTGCCCCCTTTCTCGAGGTTCGAAGTTCGAAGTTCGAAGTTCGAAGTTCGAATATCACGTTTCGTGCTTCGTGCCTCGCACCTCGCGCCTCGCCTTATATGAGCAGCCCAACAACGATCCCTACGCTCACACCCCCAAAGACCTCCAAAGGGGTATGCCCAATAAGTTCTTTTAAGCGATCTTGTTTAGAATTAGAGCCTAAATATAATTTTTCTATCAACTGATTGAGTACTTCCGCCTGTTTCCCAGCGGCTCGTCGTACACCTGCCGCATCATACAACACAATCATCCCAAAAACGGCGGCTACTGCGAATATCGGGGAATCCCACCCATAATATTTCCCGATTCCTAAAGCCAAAGCACTCACTGTTGCAAAGTGGGAACTTGGAAAACCGCCTGAACTGAAAATAAGTTGGAAATTCAGTTTCCTAAATAATATCACACTCACCGCTACTTTTAACATTTGAGCTATAGCCCAAGCGGTCACAGCTGATACCAGAATTGCATTGTAAAACAGTCCGGGGATAAGCGGCACGATAACAACCTCTTTCAATGCTGGCGTTGTTCAATATAGTAGGCTAGCTCACTTAGAAAGATTGCGCCTTCATCCAATGGTTTCAAAGCAGCTTGTGCTTTGAGAATTTGGGCATGCAATTGATGCTCTGCTCCTTCGAGCCCAAGCAAGGAAACGTAGGTCGCCTTACCCTGACGAACATCGCTTCCAGCAGACTTACCAAGTATTTCACTGTTCCCTGCCACATCCAAAATATCATCTTTTATTTGAAATGCCAATCCCAACGCTTGGGCATAATCGGTCAGCGCCTTAACCTGCTGCTCCGTTCCTCCCGCTAAAATTCCTCCGAGTTGCGCAGAAGCTGTCAGCAAGGCGCCTGTTTTCCTCTTATGAATCTTTTCTATTTCGTCCAGGTTTAACGTTTTTCCTTCACCGGCCATATCCGCAACCTGCCCTCCAACCATACCATCTTTTCCGGCGGCTGCAGCAACTTCACGAATAATCCGAAGCTGTCTCTCCGGCTGGCCAACTCCTAGGTCGGCGAGCAGTTCGAAGGCATAAGTCAATAACGCATCCCCAGCCAAAATTGCGTTAGCCTCCCCAAATACCTTATGATTTGATAATCTTCCCCTTCGATAGTCGTCATTATCCATAGCTGGTAAATCATCATGAATTAAAGAATAGGTATGAATAAGCTCCAACGCAACCGCAGCAGGCAGAACCCTTTCCACGTCTCCTCCCACGGCTTCTGCAGAACCCAGCGCCAAGACCGGTCGAATACGTTTCCCTCCCCCGCATAGGGAATAATACATGCTCTGATTTAAGGTATCTTTATCCTGCAGCAATTGGGCGAGGAACTGTTCAATCATGGTGAGATAGCGTTGAAAGGTTACCTTGAACACGTTCGACCTTCATCCTTCCATTTCAAAACTTGCAGGTTTTATCTGCAACTGTCCATCCGGACCAACAAGTAATATTTCCATCTGTTTTTCCGCTTGATTCAGCACGCTGGAACAGTACTGAACAAGACCCACACCTTCCTTAAATAAACTCAAGGCCTCTTCCAGAGGAAGATCTTTTTGCTCCAGTGTTTTAACTATCTTTTCCAGATGTTGAAGACCTGTTTCCAGGGTAACCGTTTCTTTTGCCTGCTCATCTAAAATAACCGGCGATTCTTCAAGCTCTGAAGGCTCAACAAAAAGGTCGTCCGTCCACTTTTCTCTGCTCATGGTGTAATCTCCTTCTCTAACACTTGACAACCTAAAGTCCCTTCCCCTAAACGAATCCGAATCTGTTCTTTCAACTCTACCTGGCTCGCAGAGCGTAAAAGGTTTCCTTCTGCATCGTAAGTCAAAGAGTACCCCCGGCCCAAAATAGCCAAAGGACTCAGTAAATCCAGTTTCGCAGTCAACAGATTCAGTATACCATTTTTATCTGCAAGAAATCTAGTCATACTCTCCTGAAGGCGCATTTGCAGGCTATCTATACGTTGACGATTCTGATCGATCCGCCAGAAAGGATCTTTGAGTGCCCCCTTGTTGGCGAACCCTTCCAGGATCTGCCGTTTCCGCTCGATGAGCATCCCCATCCCACCTTGCAGCCGAACACTCAGTTGAGCCACATATAACTGCAAATCCTGCAAGATAGGTACGGCGAGTTCAGCCGCCGCCGAAGGGGTTGGCGCTCTCAAATCCGCTACGTAATCCGAGATGGTCACATCTGTTTCATGCCCCACAGCTGAGATGACCGGTATGACAGATGCTGCTATAGCCCGGGCAACCAGTTCAGTGTTAAAGGCCCATAGTTCTTCTAAAGAGCCACCCCCACGTCCAATGATAATAACATCTACTGCTCCATAGCGGTTCAGCCGGGCGATCGCCTCAGCCAATTCCTGCGGCGCTGCATCCCCCTGAACTGCAGAGGGCGCCAGGATCCAGGACATCCCTGGATGTCGACGTCCCATAACGTTAATAATATCCCGAATGGCAGCTCCCGTCGGGCTCGTCACAATCCCAATTCGCCGGGGAAAACGAGGTATCTCTTTTTTAGCCAAGGGGTCAAATAACCCTTCCTCAGCCAGTTTCTTTTTAAGTTGCTCAAATGCCAAATAAAGCTGTCCGAGTCCGCTGAGTTCCATTTCTTCGGCGTAAAATTGCATAGTTCCTTCCCGCTCGTACATACGTACGTTTCCCCGTATGATGACCTTTAACCCATCTGTCGGGACAAATCGCACGCGTTCAGACCTGCTTCTAAACATTACCCCCTTGAGACTGGACGACTCGTCTTTCAGGGTAAAATACCAGTGTCCGGAAGCACGGTGGTTTTTAAAATTGGAAAGTTCCCCACTAATCCAGCAGTTATGTAACTCCACTCTGTCCTGCAGGACTTGCCCGATTTGGTTTACAAGCTCGGATACTGTCCATATTTTGGGCACAATCTTCACCTCACTCCACTTGGCTCAAAAGCACAGAAACAACAAAAATCCAGGTCCGACCGGCCATCAGGCCAAATGCCGCACCTGGATTTTCACTCACCTATTATTTTACCTCATATTAGCGCAGTATTCAATCGGGATAAACCATTTAAATAATGTAAGTCATATTTAAGAAGATTACAAACTCCTACTCCACTTTATGGGTTTAGCGGATCAACTACCGATAATTCATCAATACGCTTATTACATTCTTCAATTGTTGCTTTTCCTTCCTTAAAATCTTGTTCTACTTGATTCAGTAGATTCTTAAAGTAATAACATAGCCAGGAATATTTTGAATAGCCGTAAGCTTTGATCTCAAGTCAAGCGCCCCATCCCAAGTCCCTTCATCGGTAGAATGTTGGGCATAATTCATTTTTTTACACCATTAAGCATACCATAGTTCCAGATAACAATTGAATGAGAAGCTAAAATAAAAGGCTCTGCCACTAGATGTATTATCCAGGTGAAAAAGCCCTTTGTAACCCCGCTATTCTTCATAAATCCAATCATATCTTTAAGATTACGGTCCGCTTCCGCAGGAAGAGACATACCACTTTCCATCCTTATCCTGCTTCAAATAGAAAAAATTTATTGAACCTCCACTGGATTGTTCAGTAACACCACTCACATAATACTGTTTGCCAATCTTACCCTCTTCAATGCTTCCATTCGTTCCTACCGAAAGACTAAACGCATCAAACTTGTTTATTTCAAAAAAGACATATTTTCTGATTGCTCCAGTTGGAGTATAACCGGACCATTCAAAAATATAATATACGGTTAATGATATTAAAATAATTACCAAAATAATATATGAACATTTTTTGTTCAACATTTTTATTCCCTTTCAATTCATTTATGCAAATTACTGAGTAACGGCTTACCAAAACCAAGACCGTATATCCATTGGATGAGGTTGTAAAAAGTCGATGTACCTCTTTCCGAAAATCACCAAAAAATGGATGATAGTTTTCTCAATGGCAAGCTGCCTTTGAAAGCCAGGTAAATGAGTTTATCACTTTTAGGGCTTCCACTGAAGTTGGAGCCGGCCCATAAACGGAACCGGCTTCAGCGTTTAGCCCGCACCCGCAGTCCAGACACTCGGGGTGCTCTCCAGCTTTACTCTATCCTTTCGGCTGTAGTTAAATTATGCCCCATGTTTTGCGGGTTTTAATCCTGCAACAACCAATTACCTAAATTTGAAACACTCAAACTCTCCCTTAATATCATTTTACTTCTGTCAGAGTATGTTTCGCATCTAAATCAGGTTTGTTTAGATTATCTAATTGCACTTACATTTTATCTGTTGATATTTTAAAAATCTACCAAATTATACCTAAGTCTCAGATAAACTCGCCATTTCACTAAGTGATATCCAATACAAGCCGGGAAAGCTTGAGTGAGAATCATTAAACAGGTGAAGATACCGTTCAGGACGATGTAACATTTTTCATTAATGTTTATTTGCGCTTACCTACACGGTTTTCTTGTGGGACGTTTATAAATAAAAACAAGAGGTAAGGAAATCACTCCTTACCCCTGTACTAAATCGATGTTCGAAAGCCAAAGTCCATAGTTCGAACCTCGTGTTTCGTGTTTCGTGTTTCGTGCTTCGTGCTTCGTGCATCGTGCATCGTGCTTCGTGCATCGTACCTCGTACCTCGCACCTCGTACCTCGTGCTTCGTGCATCGTGCATCGTGCTTCGTGCTTCGTGCATCGTGCTTCGTGCTTCGTGTATCGTGCATCGTGCATCGTGCATCGTGCTTCGTGCATCGTGCCTCGTGCCTCGTGCCTCGTGCCTCGCACCTCGTGCCTCGTGCCTCGTGCCTCGTGCATCGTGCATCGCACCTCGTGCCTCGTGCCTCATGCCTCGCACATCGAACCTCGTGCCTCGCGCTCACATTCGGCTTTGGACAACGGCCACAGTCTCCGCACAAAGGACTGCCGCTTGTTCTAATAGTCTGGTTCGTTCAGCCTTTACCCGCTCTTGATAACCCTCATCTTTTATCTGGGGAAGG
>JBAQLX010000401.1:0-2275 GCA_049302315.1 Desulfosporosinus sp. | reverse complement strand
TTAGTAACGTTCAAAAGTTGGGGCAAAGTATGATTTGAAAAAATCACGATCTCTCTTTAGGGTGTGTTTTGGGAAACAGAAACCTTTAAGGAGAGACCGTGATGAAACGATGTGTGAGTATAACATGTAATTTTGATCTGGCAATAGGGAAAGTGAATTTGAACGAGATTGTTTATCGGTTAAATGAGATCAAGGATTCCCTGATGCTTGGGATATTGAAAGAGATTCTTGCGGTTTATGATGATTTGATCTCGGAGCGGCTGGCCGGGACGAAGATTTATCCCAGCAAAATGAGGAAGGGACTGGGACAACACATCCGCAAGGATGATGCTGAGAAGCATTTTTGCCGGGGCCGCAAGATTTACAGACGTGGTTATCGTAACAGGACGATCAAAACTGTTTTCGGTTCTCTTGCTTTTCGGGTGAGGGTAGCGGAGTGCCTTACCTGCGGTTCTCGATATTCTCCATTGTTGAATGCCCTGCAGGTTGAGGGTTATAGTCGCAAGGAGGTTAATTTTGAGAAAGAGGTTATCGAGGCGGTCATTGATACCAACTATCGCCGATTGATTGAGGGAAGATCGATCGATATTTCTTTGGGAGGCGTTCATAATATTGTGGTCGGCAGTGATATTGACAAGACGTTTCAGGAGGATGTCCCTTTGCTGGATTTATCCGGGATCATGGCAGACGGCACCGGGGTAAAGCAGCACAAAGGGTCTAAGGGAGAGCTAAGGACTGTCATTGGGATTTCACAGCAGGGCAGAGTCGTTCCCCTCGGTTCATTTGTCAATACTTCCTGGCCGGAGATAGAGAACGTTGTCAAGGCGCGGATAAAAGGAACGGCAGATCATCCGATTCCCTTTGTCTATGACGGAGAGCCGGGTTTGGACGATTTTCTTTCAGGCGCGGCTGAGGTGCAACGCTGTACCTGGCACGCTCCCCGGGGATTGTATCATGCCCTCTGGGAAGACGGATTAAAGAAGAAAGAAAGCCAACCACAGATCGATAAGGTAAAACAGTTGGTCGGCATCGAGTTGCCGGCCGGGGATTTTGAGATTCTCAAGGAAGAGGACAAAGAACCCGTAAGGACTCGATATGAGAAGAGCAAAAAAGAAGTCCAGGAACTGATCAGCACCTTTTATGAAAAAGGATACCAGAAGGGGGCTTCTTACCTGGAAAGCTTGTCAAAGCGGCTGTTTACAAACATTGAATTATGGTTATCCACAGGGATCATTGCCCCGAAAACAACATCCCTTCTTGAACGCGTATTCCGAGAGATCGGGCGTCGTCTAAAAAGAATTGCCTGGGGATGGTCCGATGCAGCAGTGACAAATCTGTCGAAAATGATCCTGATTAAACAATACGCAAAAGACAAATGGGAACAATTCTGGAAAGAGAAACTGGGCATCAAAGGTTATTTCAACATTCAGATCCAAACCGTCGAAATTAACCTTTGCCCCAACTTTTGAACGTTACCAATAATTTATATCTCTTCCTGCTTTCATACAATTCCATTGCCGAGTTGAACTGCTTTTGCTTTAATTCTAAATTCATAAAATTGGTCTGGATACTATCTGTTATGGCGAATCTCTCTGATGGATTCAAGTTTGGCCATGATCTCTGATCCTACAAATTCATAAGGGCGTAATGAAATGTTCGGTTATCAGAAAAACGCAGGTGAGGTGGTCTGGTTTCTTTAGATAACCTGGATCGGGTTATAAGTGTTAAGCTGCCTTGGTTCATACCGCTTTCTTCAACTTCGGGATTGTATTCCAGTAAACCTCATCGGGAGTCATATTGTCAAGCCCCTGATGGCGCCGCCTTTTAGTGTATCGATCAAAATACTTTGTAAGCGCCTGCCTGGCCTCGGCAATTGAGCTGTACGCCTTGAGATATACATCTTCATATTTAGTGCTCTTCCAGAGCCTCTTGATGAACACGTTGTCCATCCACCGGCCGCGTCCGTCCATGCTGATCCTGATGTTGTGAGTCTTGAGAATCTTGCTAAATGCGTCAGAGGTAAACTGACTGCCCTGGTCGGTGTTGAATATCTGTGGATGCTCCCCGTTGATCATTTCTTTGCGCTTGGCCCGTCCACACGTCCGAGCGCGACGGATAAAAAATCATTTTCCATCGTGAGTGCTCCGATCTTAGCGTGGAGATCCTTCGTGTCGGGAGCCTGCGTTTTCTTGTCTTTATCGAAGACCTCTGACGCCCTGTCCAAAAGCTGCTTCTTCCAGGTCGTGATTTGATTGGGATGGATCTGAAAACGCTC
>JBAQLX010000400.1:0-2975 GCA_049302315.1 Desulfosporosinus sp. | reverse complement strand
GACTTACATTGGATAAGACCAAACGGGTAGAAGTTCCCGGTGATGAAGATGGGGGATATATTAATATAAAAGCCCTGTCGCTTGAAGATCTCGCCGGGATCGAGGCCAAGTCATCTGACATGGCGTTTACTGGTGATGGGGGGGTGACGGTATCGGTGAACTCCTACAACCGCGCCAATCTGGTGGCCAGGAAATGCTTAACCGGATGGGGCAACTTTTTCAATGAAAAAGGGGAGGAGTTGCGATTCCCCAAAGATATTGACAGAGCGGCCAAATACTCTATCCGTATCGGAGGAAAGGAAACACGGTTTTTGGAATGGGTGGAGCAGGAACACACCAAACACAGGGAAGAAATAGCGGAAGAAATGGGGGTGGCCTCAAAAAACTGATAGAGCTGGCACGTTGGTTCGCCTATGCTAACTGTGAGATGTGCATAGAGCTTTACGACGGCAAGGAAAATGCCCCTTGTCAAGCGTGTCGGCCTTTAACTCACAAATTTAATATCCCGGTAATTGAGCTATATTTAACTTGTCAAGATCAGATGGTGATGGGATTTTCTGGGCCGGTAGCTTTAAACGATGTAGCTGTTGGTCATGCCATGGCCACCTATTTTGAGGTGGCCGATGAAGACAAATTGGGGC
Organism: Desulfosporosinus sp.; assembly: GCA_049302315.1. Lineage (GTDB taxonomy): Bacteria > Bacillota > Desulfitobacteriia > Desulfitobacteriales > Desulfitobacteriaceae > Desulfosporosinus. The sequence continues at coordinate 2,334 of JBAQLX010000400.1, read as the reverse complement.
TGTCTTTGTCAGTTAGATCATTTTTTCGTAAAGTTTTGGGATTTATAAAGGAAAAAACGGATGGCAACTCTTGAACTGAGCGTAAAATCGAATGCAGTGTCGGAATTGGGGAAAATTAACCGGCAATTTGATAGTACGTCTATAAAAGCTGAAAAGCTGAAAAAACAGTTCAGCACTCTTGCCACTCCGGTCAGCAACAAGTGGTTAACATATTTGGGCATCTCCGAAATAGGTCGACAGGTATCATCTCTTACCAGCTCCCTTGCATCCGGCGCTGCCGCCATTGTAACTGCTTTTACTGGCATTAACTCCACGATCGAGCAGACCATCGTAATGTTGGAAAACGCCACTGGTTCTGCTGAAAGTGGTAAAGAGGCGTTTGCCTACATCGTTGATCTGGCACAAAAAGCTCCTTACAGCATTGCCGTTCTTACCGATTCTTTTGTAAAACTACGGACAGCCGGAATCCAGGATACTGAGCGTGTCCTGGAGTCCCTGGTTGATTCTGTTGCTGCCTTTGGCGGTACCGATGAACAATTAAAGCTGGTTACTATCGCCATGCAGCAGATGGCCGGTAAAGGCGTAATTTCCATGGAGGAATTGCGCAGACAATTTGCGGAGCAGGTCCCCACCGCCATTCGGGCCATGGCCTCTGAATTGGATATGTCCATTTTGGAAATGACCAAGAAAATTGCCAAGGGCCAACTATCCAGTGATCTCGGTATCCCTGCTTTGGTCGAGGGCCTTGAGAAACTCCATACCGGCTCAGCCGCAAAGCGAATGGAAACATTCCAGGGATCAATCGCCCATGCCCGCAATGAATGGATTCTCTTGTTAAAAGACATTGGGGATGGTAACGGTTCGTTTAAAAGTATTTCTAATATGATCAACTCTGTTGCCAATTCCATGAAGGAATTTCGCGCCAGCGCAGAGGGCATGGCCATCATCGATGAGTTATCACAGAAGATAGCCGATTCCATGAAGAAAATTGCGGAAAACCCGGAAATGGTCTATCAATTTTTCGTGGAGATAGGTCAATATGCCAGTATGGCTGGTTCTGCATTGGGGGGTCTGGTAGAAATAATCAACAATGTTATTTCTGCTTATGACCTTATGAAAGGGGCTACATCTTTTACTGATTGGGGTCAGGGTGTCATTGACACTAAAGATTTTGACATGTCTAAATATGCTCTTGTTCGATCGGAGCTTCTTGAAATTACCAAGTTACAGCAGCAAATTGACCAGATGAAACCGGATATTCTTCCGGATAATCCGTTTAATATGATAAGTCAGGCGCAGAAGATCAAAGACATGTTTAGCGATCTGGGCAACCCTGACTTCATGAAAAAGTATGAATTTGAATTTGATGAAGCCAAGGTCCAGGCCCGCATCGATGAATTGAAAAGAAGTATTGAAGACAAATTGAGCGGCAATAAACCGAAAATTGATGTGGACACCAGTAAAGCGGAGATGAGTCTATCTAAACTTTTGAAAATGGACCCATCCAATGAATTTGCTAAAGTAAGTACCACCATGGGCAATGTCGCTGATAGTTTTTCCATTGCGATTGACTCCATTATCAATGAGTACGCCAAGGTATCAGAGGAATTGGAGAAAGAGAACGCCCAGATTCTGGAAAAAGAACGTAACCTTGCTGATGAACTTAGGGGCATTTTTCGTGAAGGTATGACCGAGGGGGCCGCGTATGATGATTTAATTGCCCAAATCAATGAATACAAAGTGGCGGCAGAAGAAGCGGCAAAAGCGGGGGATTGGGGCGGACAACTGGCGGCATTGCAACGGGCTGCTGATCTTATTCGTTCTTTGCCGACTTCCGGGATTACTGAGACAAAGATAGTTTCTCAAGAAGAGGTTGAACGTGCCCGTCAAATTTATGAATATTATGATAGGGTGTCCCGTGGCGGCAAGACCATGGATATATCCAAATACGCCCAGGAATATGAAACACTTAAAGCCATATACGATAATGAGGGCGAACAGAAAGACGAGATAATTTCAAAACAGGATCAAATAAATCAAAAGGCTGCCGAAACTAAGGAAGTTGGCGAACAGATCCTGGAGCTTGAACGCAAACACAAGGAAGAGCTTGAGGCAAAGAAAAAGGCCCTTGAAACTCAAGTCGATGAATATAAATCGAAGTTAGAGGCCCTGGCCACCCAATCGCAAGGATTGAATGATACCACTGGTCAATTGGGTGCGGTTTGGGTCCAGGTCGGTGACACTTTTGCCCATGTGGCCGGTGAAATATCAGGAAAACTTGAGGCCCTGCAACAGAAATTAAAAGATTTGATGGGCGACGCTAAAAGTTTGGAC
>JBAQLX010000399.1:0-6287 GCA_049302315.1 Desulfosporosinus sp. | reverse complement strand
TTTTGCGCATTCCTTTTTTTTCACTCGTACAAACAGCAATTATTTTACCCATTATATAAATCCCCACTTTCATCTCATCCTATTTTGTGATCATCGAATAGTAAAAAACTTGTTTATAAAGCGTAGCTTTATTAATGTTCGTAGAACTTATCCAGGGACTGACGCAATATTCGATATTCGGACTACGAATCACGAACTTCGAACTTCGAACTTCGATAATGTCCGCTTTTTCCCCCTTGCTTTTCAACTAGATAAATATCCCCAATTGTCATTGTTTTATCCATTGCTTTACACATATCGTAGATCGTTAACGCTGCAACACTGACCGCCGTCAGGGCTTCCATTTCAATCCCGGTTTTTCCATTAACTTTTATGATCGCCTCAATATTTACCTCACCGGGTTCCACTAAGTTAAACCTAAGCTTGGCCCCTGTGATCAGGAGCGGATGGCACATAGGAATTATCTGTGATGTCTGCTTTGCCGCCATGATCCCCGCGACTTGAGCCACCGCCAAAACGTCGCCTTTGGCGATTAACCCAGAGCGAATACGATCAAAAGTCTCAGCTTTCATCGTGATTCTCCCTCGAGCAACTGCCATACGGGCCGTTTCAGCCTTGTCGCTGACATCAACCATTCGGGCGCGCCCTTCTTCATCAAAATGGGTTAAATCCACTTTTTACCCTCCAATCTGAGACATGACACGTTGACCTTGCAATGCTTCGTCATTCATATGATGTTCCGCAGGTTTATGCCAAACTGCTTGGGCAAAAAGATCAATTAAAGCTTCGTCCGAGGTTCCATTTCGTAGAGCATCACGCAGACTCACTTCATTTTTGCTATGCAAGCAAGGGCGCAATTTCCCATCCGCCGTTAAGCGTACACGATTGCATGTATCACAAAAATGACGACTCATGGCGCTAATAAAGCCAATGCTCCCCTTAAAACCCCTTGGTCGAACATACTCTGCCGGTCCCCCACCCAGAATACTCTGTGTTTGAACATACTCTTTTAGTCCTAAGAGTTCTTTCATTTCTTTAATTGGAACAAAATCGGCCCGATGCTCGGAACTTATACCAATTGGCATTAGTTCGATGAAACGGATATGGAGCGGGTACAGCTTTGCTAACGTCAAAAAGCTGGGCAACTCGTCTGTATTAAATCCACGGACGACTACGACATTGATTTTCACCGGTTCCAGGCCAGCTTCAAGCGAGCGAAAGACTCCCTGAATCACACGTGAAACATCCCCTCCGCGGGTGATGGCGTGAAAACATTCTGGAACCATGGTATCCAAGCTGATGTTCACTCGCTGAACGCCTGCCGCTTTTAAATCGAAGGCCATTTTCGGGAGCAACAATCCGTTGGTAGTTATCATAAAGTCCTCAACCCCTGGAATTTTAGCGCCCTCCCGCAGAAAGTTCAAAATTCCTTTACGTACTAAGGGTTCTCCCCCTGTGATCCGAAAACGACGAAACCCTAATTGCGTACTTATCCTCATTAGTCGAAGAATTTCTTCAAAGGAAAGAATAGATTCATGCGGCATCCACTGCACTCCTTCGGCTGGCATACAGTATTTACAGCGCAGATTACAGCGATCTGTTACTGAGATTCGAAGATAGTCGATTTTCCTTTGAAATTGGTCATGCATAAAAACCCTCTTTTCAAGATAAAATTCTGTAAAGAAAACTTAACTAGTATAAATAAAAACCCCGCGGTCTGTAAACAACCGGAGGATTCAATCCACCTGTCGACAGACTCCTTTCCAGCAGGAGATATTACAGTTTTCCATAATACCCGAGTACCTTTTGGCACTTGTCTGATCACCATAGCTTCTGCTTTAGGTGATTCAGCTTTGGAGCGATGACGAAATAATTTAATTTTTTCATTTAATTTCTTTTTACTTTTATATTGAAGTAATTCGCGATATAATGCAGTATTCCTTTTGTTATACCCTATTTTAATATATTTTGTCAATTTGTTAGCAAATGATTCAAGTCCTACAAAAAATATTGTAAACTGGAAGAGAGAAAAACTCAGAGGAGGACAACATGCCAAACGAAACGGTTACCCATTCCATTCTAAAAGCAAAGGGACCCCTCCTTGAATGGGCGGAAGACGAAGTGGTTCGAGAGGTCCCTTTAACCATCCACTACAATGGCGAAGAAATTGCCACACTTTTGTGCTCCCCTTACCAAACAGAAGAGCTCGTCTATGGATTTCTGCTTAATGAAGGGTTTATACGTGTTCCGGAAGACGTCTATACAATTCGTCATGATCCTGCCGACCACTTGGTTTGGGTCGAAGGAAAGCCGTGTGTCTTGCAGAAAGAGCTGATGAGCAAACGCTTTGTTTCCGCCTGCTGTGGTAAAAGTAGAGCTTCATTTTGTTTTGCCAACGACGTTCTAATGGTTAAACCGCTCACCTCAACCCACAGCATTCCTCTCCAGGAAGCCTATGGTTATGTTAAGTTTCTGGAGACCAACTCACCACTCTATGATTTAACCCGTGGAGTTCATAGCGGAGGGGTTGGCTATCAAGGTAAAGTACTCCTGACGAGCTATGATATTGGCAGACACAATGTCTTTGATAAACTCAGCGGGAGCGCCTTTCACACAGAGCTAAATCTTGATAACCATGTGATTTTTTTTAGTGGCCGAGTTTCCTCGGAAATCCTGCTCAAGGTTGCCAAAATGAAGGTTCCTATCCTCATTGCTCGTGGTGCGCCCACCGATATGGCCCTTTCTCAAGCAGTTGCTTTGAATATCACCGTTCTGGGATTTGCCAGGGAGCAGAGCCTTAATATTTACACCTGCCCTGACCGGATTGGATCGCCGACCAATCGTCCGGTGTGTTGACGTTACAAAAGACTTTCCTCAAATCAAAGAAAGCCTGAAGTTCCGTTTCTTCCACATACCGAACAGAACAAGCCGGATAAAAATCAACAATCTTGAGGTGACCCGCCTCGAGATAATTTTTAATTATGGGAAGGCAACGTCGATGGTAAAAGGCATGTAACGGATGGAAGCCATCTTGAAGCTGTGGAACGACAACATCATACGCCGGAATCCACGCCGCCAAAAAACGGATAAGCTTCACACTTAAAAACGGCATATCACAGGCTACTAAAAAAACCTCATCATATGTCGCCGCTTTTAAACCCTGATAAAGCCCTTCTAAAGGGCCCCGGCCAAGAGTCTCGTCTAGAATGACCGGTACTTCGTAGTCTGCATACAGTTCAGGGTTGTTGCTGCTAATTAAAACTTCTGTAAACACGGTTTGCAAGACAGCAAGACTCCGCTCTACTAAGGGTCTTCCTTCCAATTCCAAAAAGGCCTTGTTTTTGTTCATTCGCGAACTTTTTCCGCCTGCTAATAATATCCCGGTCGCGTTTAATTTTGGAAGTTGTTCCCCGAAGTCCTGTAGTGAATTAGTAATTTCTGAAGACCTCCTCGTATTCAACAGACAAGAAGCGAGTCAGAATCCGTTCCCCCACAATGGTTACGGGAACTCCGATCGCATCAGTCACTGTTCTCAGTTCTTTTAAGTGCTTAGGAAATAGAATATTACAAGCCAACTTTTCTGCCTTCAATGTACCACACCCGACTTTTACTGTCACGTTAGAAATTCTGACATCATAGCTAAACAATTTCCCCAAGAGAAAAACCAAGTATATTATAATATGGCCTTAAAATATTTACACCTATACCCTTTTAGTTATATACTGAGCACGGGTATTATCCAAACCAAGGTAAATAATGCCCACGCACAACTAAATACGGTTTTTTGCTAGGGGTGCCCTTCGGGGCTGAGATGAGGAAACTCGATCCCTTTGAACCTGATCTGGTTAATACCAGCGGAGGAAAGCTAATCGTTATGCTTATAGAAGTATAAATGAGAACTGCTTCCCACAGTTCTCATTTATTTTATAGTTTTATCCGATGACTAACCGCCGAAATCGGGATTCGAAGACCAATATTCAAATATCAAATATCAAACCTCCTGGCAAACACGTATGAAGAACAAGGAAAAGGAGGACAGGACCTTGCAGATTGTTGTTAACGGAGAACCGCAGGAAATCCCCTCAGAATGTACCGTATTCCAATTACTCAAAGACAAAGCCGTAACCCTTAAAGCAGCGGTCGTAGAGCTTAATGGGAAAATTCTGAAACAAGAACATTGGCAAAGCACTGAAATGCATGCAGGCGACAGTTTGGAAATTCTGGTTTTTATGGGGGGTGGCTGATACCGTGAAAGATATCATACCGGGTGTTAATAAGTCGGATGACAGTTTACTCATCGGAGGAGTAAATTTGCTCAGTCGTCTGTTTGTAGGGACCGGTAAATTTTCGTCTCATGAAATTGTACCCCAAGTGCTGGAAGCTAGCGGCGCTCAGGTGGTAACTATGGCTTTACGCCGGGTAGACTGGAAAAACCCCCAAGAAAATATTCTTAATTACTTGCTTCAGAACACTATCTTATTGCCGAATACTTCCGGTGCGCGCACTGCTGATGAAGCCGTGCGCATCGCTCGCTTGGCTCAGGCCGCAGGATGCGGAAACTGGGTCAAAATCGAGGTAGTACAGGATCAGCGTTATCTATTGCCCGATAATTGGGAGACATTACGGGCCACAGAACAGCTGGTGAACGAAGGATTTGTGGTACTACCTTACATGAGTCCGGATCTGGGGGCAGCAAGGCGTCTGCAGGATGTCGGCGCGGCAGCCGTTATGCCCTTGGGAGCTCCGATTGGAAGCAACAGGGGCTTGCAAACCAAAGAACTCATCCGGATTCTAATCGAAGAGATTTCCCTGCCGATCATTGTCGATGCTGGCATCGGTCGACCGTCCGAGGCAGCCGAGGCCATGGAAATGGGGGCGGCCGCAGTACTTGTGAATACGGCCATTGCCACAGCAGGAGATCCGGTGTTCATGGCCCAGGCCTTCCGCTTAGCTGTAACGGCAGGACGGCTAAGCTATTTAGCTGGGCCGGGTGAACGACGGATTGAAGCCGCGGCTTCCTCTCCCTTAACTGGCTTTTTGCAGGAGGGTTAACGAATGTTCTACGAGCAAATCACTGAATGGCAACAAATGCTCCCCGAGTCAAGCTGGGCGAGTTTCAGCGAAGTCGATGTAGAGCGGGTGTTAGCACGAGAAACTCTCCGCCCACAAGATTTAGCGATCTTACTTTCTCCAGCTGCCCTATCCTACCTGGAGCCCATGGCTAAAAAGGCTCAGGCTTTAACCATCCGCCATTTCGGCCGCACGATTGGTTTATTTACTCCCCTATATCTTGCCAATTTTTGTAGTAATAGCTGCCTGTATTGTAGTTTCCATGCTGGAAATAAAATTATACGGCGCAAACTAACCATCGAACAAGCCATCCAGGAAGGAAAGGCCATCTCGTCGACCGGACTGCAACATTTGCTGCTCTTGACGGGAGAATCCCGTACCCAAAGTGGATTCGCCTATATGGAAGAATGCGTCCGTGCTTTACGACCATTGTTTGCATCTCTTGGGCTTGAAGTGTATCCCCTATCCACTGAGGAATACCGACATTTATACGAAGCGGGGATTGATTCCGTCACTCTCTTTCAAGAAACCTACGATGAGATCACCTATGCGGAGGTACACCCCGCCGGACCAAAGCGAAATTATCACTACCGCTTAGAGGCGCCAGACCGAGCGTGTGAGGCCGGAATCTCTTCCGTAAACATAGGAGCACTCCTGGGTCTCTCAGACTGGCGGCGGGATGCCTTTGATTCGGCTCTCCATGCTGATTACTTGCAAAAAAATTATCCTGGGGTCGAAGTATCGATCTCGGTGCCGCGCCTCCGGCCCTATACCGGTAGTTTTAACTCTTCTGCTGCTCCCGTCACAGATAGGGCTTTAGTCCAAATTATTCTGGCTTATAGATTATTTCTACCCCGGGCTGGCCTTACCTTGTCCACACGGGAAAGTCCGCAAATGCGGGAAAATTTGCTTCCTCTCGGAATTACTCGCCTATCAGCAGGCTCTCTCACGTCCGTCGGTGGTTATAGTGGGATAGACAACGTTGGCAGCGCCCAATTTGAAGTTGCCGACGAACGATCCGTTCCAGAAGTGGTACGGATGATCCGGGCCAAAGGCTATCTGCCTACTTTTTGTGACTGGGTAAATATGCGGGAAAGGAATGCGGTAGGACAATGAATCATTTAATAGCCGGTGATTTCTGTACAGCAGTGGCAAAAGACCAACCCCCACTCTCCCCCCGTGTTGGAGTGGTCGCGGCTAAACAGGCGAACTTAGTC
>JBAQLX010000398.1:0-1629 GCA_049302315.1 Desulfosporosinus sp. | reverse complement strand
GTATTGTAGCATATCGGTCTGAAGACTTCCAGCACATCCTATATATTTCCACACATTAGCGTTTGTTGCTTAGAAATCCCTAAGATCATAATAGCTGGCTTTCGGCTGCATCTCGGCAATCTGCTGTTCCTGAATCGCCGCCGTGAGCTGCAACATTTTGGTACGCTCGCGCTCCGCTTTGAGTTCCTGCAATGCGGCGATGAGGACGTCCGGGTCAGCGAGCAGTTCGTCGGTAGCGTAAAGGCCGTGCTTCCTGATGGAAGGAATGACGTCATGCGTAATCCATCGTTTGAACGCCCTCGCCTGCGGCTTGCGGCTGCCGAGAATGAGCGTGTACAAGCCGGGTTCGTTTATGATATTTCCGTTGTCGTTCCCTCTGCTCAAGCCCTCAATTGAAATGAGGGCTTTCTCATCCTCATCGAGGCGCTCCAGCGCCATAGTGGGATTGCCGAGTTCAAGCACCCTGCAAACATCCGCCGCGACGAACCACGGCTCGCCGTTTTTGTTTACTGTGCGCACATCGCAATCCTCATAGCGATAAATCTGAATAGTGTTCATAAAAATCAACCTCCTGTTTTTTCGGGGTCATACCCCTTCAAAACTCACTGGAGGGAAATGCGGGTCTTGAACGAAAAGAATCAATCTTTTTTATAAAAATCCGTATCATAACCGTCGGCGCGGAGTTTCAGCCCCTGCGCCCAGGGCGGAGTTCGGCTCATCTGTTCGCATACGGCATCGAGCGCCATACGTTTGTCGGCTTCGATGACCAGTTCGTCGTGGATATGCATAGTAATGAAGCAGTGCCGGAGCGTTTGCATGGCGTAGCAGAGGATATCGCGGGCTGTTGCCTGAACGATGTTTTCCACGATTTTGGGTCCATAGCTATCGTTGCGCTCCCATTTTTTCGTACCGCCGCCGCCTTCATAGGTAATGCAGTCACCGCCGAACCTGTTTTCACCGATGCGCGGTTTCACATAGGCGATTCGTCTGCCGGACGGAAGAATAATGAAAAGCATCCCGCTCTGATACACAAAGCGGATGCCATGCGTATCGGTAGCGGTTTTTTCCTTCACGGCCTTCATCGCGGCGCGGTCGACGTCCCACCATAGCTTTACAATGTTGGGGTTGGATTGCCGCCAGACATCGACCAGAGGATGAAGCTCCTCTTCTGAAAGGCCCATCTCCAATGCACCCATTGCTTTGAGCGCACCCACGGAGCCGCCATAGCCGAGGGCGAGTTCGGCAATTTTGCCTTTTTGCCGCAGATGCCCGTTCACGCCGTGTTTCTCCACGGAGACTTTGAACATCTGAGATGCGGACGCGCAGTAAATATCGCCGCCGCTTTCAAAAACTTTCTGCCGCCATTTTTCATCCGCAAACCATGCTATGACGCGAGCTTCAATTGCCGAAAAGTTCGCTACGATAAATTTGCGTCCGGGCATCGGCAAAAACGCAGTGCGTATCAGTTCCGACAGCACCTCCGGCACGGAGTCGTAGAGCATCTCCAAAGCCTCAAAATCGCCGCAGCGCACAAGACCGCGAGCCTGTTCCAAGTCCGGCAGGTGGTTCTGGGGAAGATTTTGCATCTGAATCAGTCTGCCAGCCCAGCGCCCGGTTCGGTTCGCACCG
>JBAQLX010000397.1:0-16595 GCA_049302315.1 Desulfosporosinus sp. | reverse complement strand
ACTCTATCCACTGAGCTACGAGCGCTTGCTGAAACACTATATCACTTTAACTCAATAATGATTATTTTGTCAAGCATAATCCGTCCTATATTGACTTCCAGGAATTATGCGCTATGGAATAATGAATACCTGGAAAGGGTTTAAAAGTTGTCTCTTTGGAGACTCTGAAGTATAATTCAACGGTGATAAACAACTCGTCAATAACGAAGCATGAACGGGGGATTCTATTGCACTGGAGACGTATGCATGAATATTTTACGTTACAATTGTTGAAACGCCTTCTTGGGATCGTAATAGGTGCAACAATAGTAAGTGTGAGTATCAATACACTGATTATCCCCAACCAAATTGCTGATGGTGGGCTTACAGGAATTGCTATTATCTTGTATTACTTATTTCATTGGCCCGTGAGTTGGACTGTCCTTTTGCTGAATCTTCCACTTTTCATTCTGGGCCATCGAGTGGTGGGACGAAATTTTTTATTTTTCAGTATTGTGGGTGTTGCTGTACTCTCGGCCACGCTTTCAATGACCACACACCTACCAGTATTGACTCATGAAACGTTGCTCGCCGCAATATACGGAGGGGTCACTTCGGGAATTGGGATGGGTATAATATTTCGCTCCAGAGGTTCACTGGGCGGAACAGACATTATAGCGGTATTGGTTGCTAGAACAACCCCCTTTAGTGTGGGTCAAATACTATTGGGGATTGATGCGCTCATTTTTCTGGGGGCAGCGATCTTGTTTCGACCAGAGATGGCCATGTATGCTATGATCTATATGTTTATTGCTACTCGAGTCGTTGATCTTGTACAGGAAGGTTTGAGTCACTCCAAGTCAGTCATGGTGGTAACTTCGCATTCTCAAATAATTGCTGATGAAATCATGGCGAAGCTTGGTCGAGGGGTTACACTTTTTCAAGCGACCGGGGCTTTTTCCGGGGAAGCTAAACAAGTAGTTTACTGCGTTATCAACCGCACAGAATTATCCCAAATCAAAGAAATCGTACGTAAGCAAGATCCGCAGGCTTTTGTGGCAATTTCCGAGGTGCCTGAAGTTGTCGGGGAGGGCTTTTCAGCATGGAAAGGCCATTAAGAGTCTCGAAGATACCCTCTGTATAATGTTCCAAGAAAAGGATGGGAACGAGGGATAGTATTGCTAAAACGGCGCAAACATAGTCTTTGGAGACGTCGCCAGACCATATACTTGCTCTTATTTTTGATTATTGTAATGGTCACAGCCTCGCCTTTTATATGGCGGTTGGAACGCTTAAGACGAGCGGAAACTGTCTACGACGTACCGAGGGTGAAAGAGGAACTACAGTGGTGGGAAGTGCATGGCGGCTTATTCAATAAACTTGAAATTATAAGAGATGCATCGTTATGGCTTGAACTTAATATTGGGGGGACGAACTTAGAGGCTAAATTAGCCGTCTATCAAGATGAAAAGCATCAATTTTGGTTGTTTTTGCTCAACCTGCAAAAAGGGAAGATGACTGAAGCTCAGAATGTCTTAAACCTACTGGCTAAGACACCGCTGGGTCAGTTGGGGCAGGGGATGCTATCAATGGCCAAAGGGGATGCGGAGGAGTCAAGTCGCCTACTGGCAGAAGCGAAACTGGATTGGAAAACTATGCCCAGGCAGGCGCAAGTCTTGAGGCATTTGACACTGGCTCAGGCAGCGATGATCAGGGGTGATCATCAAGCAACTCAGACTGAGCTCGCAGCGGCACAGCGTTTAGAACCCAATAATCCGGCTTGCCTATCAGTAGCTTTCGACATAGCCATAGGGGAAGAGCAATGGGCAAAAGCGCAGGAGCTTAGCCGAATAATCGTGATGCAAACCTGGTGGCCTAAGAATACGTTGTTTGAGACAAAAAAGGCTGTGCTTGCTATTCATGAAAACAACCTGCAGGAGTTGTCGGATAGCCTTTCCACCCTCAAAGAGCTTCCTAGGGGAGAGGCTTGCATCGACTATGTAAATGGAGTTCTTGCTTTAAGTAAAGGACAACTGCAAGAAGGTAAGTCTTTGCTTGAACGAGCCCTGAAAAGTGGGCTTGAAGGTGGCTTAAAAGCGGATGCTCAAAAATCACTTGACCAAGTGACAGCACGCCTAAATGCGGATCGAATCTTGCGTTCGATTATAGTTGAAAATGGAGAATAGGGATAGTTATTGGGCAGGCGCGATAGGTTCTTCCTGCAGATTACTTTCGGGTGGCCAAGTATTGCTAGCCTGAGCAAGCAACTGACCGACCGGAATTAAGCTGTACCCTTTGCTTTTTAGGCGTTGAATGACCGTTGGCAAGGCTTGAATGGTATCTGGGGCAGAGTCTGAGGCATGAAATAAAATAATATCCCCGGCTTTAGCCCCACCTCCCGAACGCAGCCCGTTGAGTACGTTATTGATAACAGCGCTTGGGCCGGGTCGTTTCCAATCCAGAGAATCCACACTCCATTGGATCACTTGGTAGCCTAACTTATGAGCGATTGAGATAACCTTATTATTATAAGCGCCGTTGGGTGTGCGGATTAAGCGGACTGAACGACCAGTTATCTGTTCAAGAACTTGTTGGGAAGTGGTAATCTCATTCTCAATTTCGAGGGCTCCCAAGGTATTGAGATCGATATGGCGGTTGCCATGCGAACCGATTTCATGACCTTCAAGCGCCATTCTCTGCACTAACTTTTGATGTTTGGCTGCCCAGGGACTGGAAAGGAAAAACGTGGCATGAACCCCTTCCTGTTTGAGAATGTCAAGGATTGGTTCGGCTGTTTTTTCCCCCCAGCTGATATCAAAGGTCAGTCCGATAGCTGGGGTGTTGACAGTTGCAGAGTATATCGGTTTCAATTTTCCTGAAAATACAGATGCGGTATTCTCACGGTAAGCGATCAGGACGAACAATAGGATTCCCCAGAGGACAATATTCCGCCACGATGGACGTTTGAAAATAATAATTCGCATTTGGCATTCCTCCTTCGCTTACAAGATATTCGTTCGAAAGTCAGATCATGAGGTGTAAAACAAAAAAACGCCCTTTTAAGGCGTTTAATTAAATACTTGTCAGGTGTTATCTCGAGAAAAGTTTACCCATCACAAATTGGAATAAATCAATTTTAAACAATAGCTTAAGAAAAAAATGCAGGACAATAAAAGAGACAGCTAATAAGACAATGAAGCGGATCAGGAAGAAGGTAATGGCAAACACCCAAGTGAAAACTATATTTAAAACTAAGGCAGAGATATAAAGACCTAGGATGAGGATGAGAAGTTTGAGTGCAACCATCCAATAATTTGAAGATTGGGTTGGACGATAAGTGTTCATAGGTTTAAAACACTCCCTTCATTGGAATTAGATTATCATATTTCGACTTTTATGTCCAGGATACAAGCTGGTTCATCTTTAAGTTCCTTTGTATGTTTCTCTGTATGGTATTCCCTATAAATCAACTCGTGCATATGATGGAACAGACACGGAGGCGATAATATGCACGATGGGGAGTTGTCTGTTTGGCGGACCCTTATGGAGGAAGGAACACAGTGTCTGGGAGAAGAACAGTACCATAAAGCCGAAGAGTATTTTTCGCAGGGCCTTATAAAGGCTTACCAATTATCGGTTCCGGAAATCGTTGCCTTTACGTTACGACTGTTAGCGACAGTAAGAGTGCGCTTGGGAAATTTGGAGTTTGCGGAAGAAGGTTTCCATGAAGCGTTACGTATTTGCCAAGACATTCAGAATACTAAAGGGATGGCTGAAGCGTGGGCGGGGTTAGCCAGTGTCTTGGTTAAAAAGGGAATGCTCCGAGAGGCTGGCAGGAAGTATGAGCAAGCGATAGCTGTTTACCCCAGTTCATCTCCGCCGTTAAGGCTGGGTATGCTCTATGCTGACCTTGGTCAAGTATATGCTGCTCTTGAAGATTGGATTAGAGCCAATAGAGCATATACACAGGCCTACGAAATTTGTCGTGCGCATGGGTTTCCCAAAGGGGAAGCAGAGTTGGATGTTCTCTTTGGAGAATTATGTCTTCGACAGGGGAAAAAAATAGAGGCTGCAATCTACTTGAAGCAGGCCTGTCAGATTTTCGCGCACATGGAAGATGGGGTCGCTTTGTCGAATACACTTCAATATTTGGCTTTAGTTTACTTTGAACACAATGAGATACGCTTGGCTTTTGAATGTCAACAAAGGGCGGTTGCTCTCTGTTTGAAATTTGAGACAAGAAATATTTTCAGTGATAGCTGTTATTTCTTGAGTATAATTGAACAATTATTAGAAAACTATGAAGAAGCAAGATATTACCTGGAATTGTCCATCCGGTTTTATCCCGAACAAGATTTAGATCTTGCTTTACGCTATCAAAGCTTAGCGGGTTTATTCTTTCTTTCTATGGATTTAGCAAAGGCTGAACTCTATTATTTAAAGGCCCTGAGTCTGTTCGAGACGATAGATGATGCGCGAATCAGCGAAATATATGAAGCCTTGGCTGCCCTAAAAGAAATTCGGGAGCGGAAAGTAGTGCCAGTGAACTCTCAAGACATATCAGAAGACAAGTTTCAACTACATGGTGAGTTTGCGCTGAAGGCTTTAGTTCGTTTGGCGGAGTTGTATGAAAAAAAACGAAATTTCCGAGATGCCTTGGAATGTTACTGGAAGGCTCTTGAAATGGTGAGGGATGCTGAAATGACGACAGATTGGATTGAGACAAGAGTTCAACGGGTTTCCAAACGCCTTCGCCGCAAAAAGTTAAAAAGATGATTTCCAAGATATTCGAAAAGCAGGCTTTATAAATCCAGTTGATTCAGATAGAATAGCATTATAGAAAGTCTCTCCAGTGAAGGAGGGATTGTAGTGGGGGTAAATCAACATGCGTGAGGAAGATGCGATACTCCTCGAGTGCTTGGAAGACATGTATCATACTTTTGAAAAAGCCTTGAAGAAGGCTCGAAAAGTCCGTTCGATCCATGTCCAAAAATTCGAACAAATCTTGGATGACCTGCGAAGTGAGCGCCGGGTATTTGAGGACATTTCTATTCCAGCTCGACTCATTGTTGAACAACTTTTGGAATCCCAATTAAGAGTTGGACAAGTCGCCCTGGAAGCGGAATATCTTAGGCAACCGTTTACTGGAGTTGAAGCTGTTAAGATTGAGGAATTCGGAATAATCCGTGTTAAACTTGGGGAAGTAGAAATTACATGGCGCGATGGTAATTATTCCTATTACCTATATCCCGATAAAGTGGAGTTAAGAGCGATGGATGAGAAGTCGGCAATTAAGTTATTTTTTTCAATTTCCTTTAATCGGCAAACCCTGGAGAGGTTTCCAGAAATAATTACGTCCCCAAAAGTTGTTTATATACATCCCCAACTGGAAAGTTGGATACTGGGTATGCAATAATGGAAAATATTTCTAAAGGATTGGTTCAAATATATACAGGAGAGGGCAAGGGGAAAACAACCGCTGCCTTAGGCTTGGCAATTCGTGCGGTGGGTCATGGTTTTCGGGTTTACATTATTCAGTTTATGAAAGGGAGGGGCGGTTACGGAGAACTGGAAGGTCTGAAGCGCTTGCAGCCGGAATGCCAAATCGAACACTTTGGAGCCCAGGGCTGGGTTCACAAAGGAGAAAATATTGAGGAACATAGCCAAGAGGTGCGTAAGGCTTTTAGGAGAGCTCAGGAAATCATCATTTCGGGAGAATGGAATATTATCATTCTCGACGAAGTTCTAAACGCGCTTTGGTTTGAGCTCATACCTGAGAGCGAAGTTATAGAATTATTGAACAAAAAACCACCCCATGTTGAATTGGTTTTAACCGGTCGAAATGCTTCTCAAGCATTCATAGAAAGGGCTGATCTAGTGACGGAAATGGTTCAAAGAAAACATCCTTTTGAACAAGGAATTATGGCACGTCCTGGAATTGAGTATTAGTACATTTTTGGTTATGACATAAAGAACATCTCTGTTTTAGAGATGTTCTTTTCATTTTCGTAAAAGAAGCGTTAGTATATGCCTTATCTTCATCGACAAGGCATATACTCAAGTATAACCCGGCAAGTCTTGCGATTATTGGAGAAGGGAGGGCTACCATGGAAGTTATAAATTGGTTGCGTGAATATCGTGAATTAGAGGCTACTCTGGCCTGGAGCGGAACGTTTGCCGATTATTTACAAATGGTTACGAAAAACCCTAAATTGGCGCTTCATGCTCATGCTCGAATTTATGCGATGCTCAGAGCTGCCGGAGTCGAAAAGATTGGGGATCAGAAAAGATATAAATTTTTTGACAAAGAACTTTTTGGCCTGGATAAAACCTTGGAACGCCTTATTGAAGAATATTTTCATAGTGCAGCCAAGCGTTTAGATGTGCGCAAACGCATTTTACTTTTAATGGGACCTGTAAGTGGGGGGAAATCGACAATTGTTAGTTTATTAAAGCGTGGGCTCGAAAAATTTACGAGAACAGAGGAAGGAGCGGTTTATGCTCTTGACGGGTGCCCGATGCATGAAGATCCTCTGCATCTGTTGCCTGTGTCTTTACGTCCGCAATTTGAAGAATTGTATGGTATCCGGATCGAAGGGAACCTCTGTCCAGTTTGCCGGTTGCGTTTGGATGAAGAATTTGGGGGGGAAGTTGAACGTTTTCCGACCAAACGGATCCTCTTCTCGGAAGAACAACGGGTAGGGGTTGGGACGTTCACCCCATCCGATCCAAAGTCACAAGATATCGCGGACTTAACTGGGAGTATCGATTTTTCATCAATTACAGAATACGGCTCAGAATCCGATCCGCGCGCTTATCGTTTTGACGGAGAACTTAACAAGGCCAACAGAGGCTTGATGGAATTTCAAGAGATGCTGAAATCTGATGAGAAGTTCCTCTGGAATCTCTTAAGCCTCTCCCAGGAAGGAAACTTCAAAGCTGGGCGCTTTGCCTTGATTTCAGCCGATGAACTGATTATTGCGCATACTAATGAAAATGAATATCAAGCTTTTATAGCCAACAAGAAAAACGAAGCTCTGCAGTCCAGAATTATTGTTATGCATATTCCTTATAACCTTAGAGTGAGTGAGGAAATTAAAATTTATCAAAAGTTAATTAGCCAAAGTGACATTGCCAATGTGCACATTGCTCCGCATAGTCTTTGGACCACCTCAGTTTTTAGTGTTCTTTCCCGCTTAAAGCTCTCCAAAAAACAAGGGATGGATCTTGTAAAGAAGATGCGCATTTATGATGGAGAAGATGTGGAGGGATTTAATCAAAAAGATATTAAAGAGTTAATGCTGGAGGGAGAAGAATTAGGCGAAGGCATGGATGGCGTAGATCCTCGTTACGTTATTAACCGCATTTCTACAGCGCTAATTCGAGATGAGCATGCGTGTATCAACGCCTTGGATATTTTGCGGGCTTTAAAAGACGGTTTGGCTCAGCATACCTCGATCAGGAAAGAAGAAAAGGAAAAGCTTCTCAATTTGATTGCTGTCGCCCGCCGAGAATATGACGAAATGGCCAAGAAAGAAGTTCAGAAAGCGTTTGTTTATGCCTATGAAGAATCGGCCAAGTCGCTCTTGAACAATTATCTGGATAATGTTGAGGCATTTTGCAACTCTACTAAACTGTTTGACCCAATCACCAGTGAAGAACTGGCTCCCGATGAACAACTGATGCGCAGTATTGAAGAACAAATTGGGGTTTCGGAAAACGCGAAAAAAACTTTCCGGGAGGAAATTCTGATTCGAATTTCGATGTATGCTCGTAAGGGGAAGACCTTTAGCTATGAATCACATGAACGGTTAAAAGAAGCCATTGAAAAGAAACTCTTTGCGGATCTTAAAGATATTGTCAAGATTACAACCTCCAGCGATCATCCGGATCAGGAGCAATTGCTAAGAATTAATAATGTTATGGAGCGTCTCGTTAATGAGCACAGCTATTGCCCAATCTGTGCCAATGAAATTGTAAAGTATGTTGGAGCCCTCCTTAACCGTTAGAGAGAAAGGGGGATAAGCGTGGCTGAGGACATCATCGTGAGTCGTGATGACTGGAGTTTGCACCGCAAAGGGTACCTCGACCAAACGAGGCACAGGGAAAAAGTTGAAGAAATCATTAAGCAACAACTGGGCGATTTAATAGTCGATGAAAGTATCATCTTAACTGATGGTAAGAAAAACACCAGGATCCCCATGCGTTCCCTTGAAGAATTTCGTTTTCGGTATGATATTAATAAACAGAATCATACCGGGCAGGGAACTAAAAAAATGGTTCCGGGCGAAATCATGGGACGCGAACAGGCTAAGGGCAAGGGTGGTGCAGGGAGTGGAGCCGGTGAAGAGCCTGGTGAAGATATCTATGAAGCAGAAGTGACCTATGAAGATTTAGCCAATATTCTCTTCGAAGAATTAAAGTTACCCAATTTGGACGATAAAAAAAGACCGCTCATTGCGCATGATCGACCGGAGTTCAATGATGTCCGAAAAAAAGGACTAATGGCTAATGTCGATAAGAAGCGAACGTTACTCGAAAGTATTAAGAGGCAGGCCTTTTCAAAGCAACAGAACAAAGACGCTCGCTTGCGCATTACTCCGGAAGACTTGCGCTTTAAGACTTGGGAGACTCGACCAAATTTTGAGACCAATGCGGTTATTTTAGCCATGATGGATACCTCCGGCTCAATGGGGCAATTTGAAAAATATATTGCCAGAACATTTTTCTTCTGGATGGTTCGTTTTCTGCGTCTGAAGTATGAGAATGTTGAAATTCGTTTTTTAGCGCATCATACGGAGGCCAAAGAAGTAACGGAGGAAGAATTTTTTACGCGCGGGGAGAGTGGAGGAACCCGTTGTTCATCGGTGTATAAATATGCTTTGGGAATAATTGAAAGAGAGTATTCGCCGGCTCATTATAATATTTATCCAGTTCATTTTACAGATGGCGACAATATAGGCTCTGATAATTCCAATGCCTTGTCGCTCATGAACCGTTTGGTTGAAGTTAGTCAGGTTGTTGGTTACGGGGAGATCTTAAGAACACATTATGCCAGTACCTTAATGGCAACGTTGAAAAAGATTAGCGATCCAAAACTGCGCCTGGTGACGATCAGGGACCGCAACGAGGTATACATAGCCCTCAAAACGGTTTTTTCCTAAAACTACAAGGTAGGGGGTAGTTATGGACAATGAAAGGCGAACCTTAAGCAGCATTGCGCAGGATATCGCTCAAGTCGCCCAGGGAATGGGACTTGATTTCTATCCGGTCAATTTTGAAATCGTACCAGCTGAAACATTATATACGTTTGGAGCTTATGGAATGCCCGTGCGATTTACGCATTGGAGCTTCGGAAAAGCTTTTTACAGGATGAAGATTCAATATGATTTGAACTTGAGTCGAATTTATGAACTGGTTATTAACACGAATCCAGCTTATGCTTTTTTGCTGGAAGGCAATCGGTTAACCCAAAATAAGCTCGTGATCGGGCATGTTTATGCCCATGTCGACTTCTTTAAGAACAATCGCTATTTTTCACGTACACCTAAGGACATGGTTGAGCGCATGGGCACACATGCAGAGAAAATCAGAGATTATGAATTGCAATATGGCAGAGAATTAGTTGAGCAAACCTTGGATGCGGTCCTAGCAATTCAGGAACATGTGGATTATCGCTCCCACATTGGCCCCCGTAACCTCATGAAAAATGAACCTAAGATCAGAAAAGAACAAAGTAAGGCAGGCACTCAAATAGAGACACAAATTAAAAGAACATCTTTACCCTATAAAGATTTATGGGGAGATTTGTTAGCAGATGAAGGGAACCCTCCGCCCCAACCGGAATATGAAGATCTTTTACTCTATATTATGATGTTTGCGCCGGGGCTCGAAGATTGGCAAAGGGATATTGTAAGTATAGTTCGGGAGGAATCGTTATATTTCTATCCCCAAATTGAGACTAAAATCATTAATGAAGGATGGGCTACATTCTGGCATGCCAGAATCATGCATGAACTTGAGCTTACAGATGCTGAATCTTTGGAATTTGCGCTTATGCACAGTCAAGTCGTTCAGCCCTCTCGTATGGGACTGAATCCATATTATTTGGGTGTGAAAATATGGGAGTACCTTGCGGAAGTTAAATCTAATAACGAACTTTTTGAGCTCCGGGAGACGGAAAACGACCTTTCGTTCATCCGTAATCATCTGACGCGTGAATTGGTTGAAGAACTCAATTTATTCAATTTCCGTAAGGTTGGAGCGCACTGGCAGGTTACGGAAAATGAATGGGAGAAAGTGAGAGATAATCTGGTACAGCAACTCATAAATGGGGGACATCCCCGAATAGTAGTACTTGAAGGGGATTATGAGGGTAAAGGAGGGCTATATCTCAAACACCGCCATGAAGGAATTGATCTCGATATCGTCTACCTTGAGA
The DNA here is from genome assembly GCA_049302315.1 of Desulfosporosinus sp. Classification (GTDB taxonomy): domain Bacteria; phylum Bacillota; class Desulfitobacteriia; order Desulfitobacteriales; family Desulfitobacteriaceae; genus Desulfosporosinus. The sequence continues at coordinate 6,175 of JBAQLX010000397.1, read as the reverse complement.
AAACCCTTGCGCTTGTTCAATTCCTCTGGGGTAAAGCTGTCGCTCTCGAAACAGTGGCGGATACAAAGAAGGTCATCTATGAATCGTTCAATGGATTGGTCAGTCGTCGGCAGTTGCCTTAGATTCAATTGGCAAAGGGGTTTGGTCTATGGTAAAATACCTGCGAAGCAGAAGAACTATATTATGAGAAGAGAATTGAGTCAGGAGGTTTGCTTTGGAAGCAATTATTACAATGCTGGGGCAATTTGTAGAATTTCTGATTTCTTCGTTTGGTTATTCCGGAGTGTTCTTCGCGATGGCCATTGAAAGTGCCTGTATTCCTTTACCGAGTGAAATCATCCTGCCATTTACGGGATACATGGTATTTGCGGGGCATTTTGGTTTTTGGCAAGCAACAATCGCAGCCACCTTGGGGAATTTGTTTGGGGGGCTAGTCGCGTATTATGTCGGGGTGTGGGGGGGACGACCTTTTTTACAACGATATGGGCGGTATTTCCTGATTAATGAACGCGAACTGATATGGACAGAACGGTTATTTGAACGCCATGGAGAAATAACTGTTTTCGTGGGTCGAATGCTACCTATCGTGCGGACTTTTATCTCCCTACCTGCCGGTATTGCCCGCATGAACCCATGGAAGATGGCTGTTTACACAGCGTTTGGTGCGTTCCTCTGGTGTGCATTCCTGGTTTTTTGTGGCCAAAAATTAGGGGAAAATTGGGATTCACTTAAGCCATATTTTCATCGGGCAGACGTAGTCATTGGAGGGGCGCTGGTTTTAGTGGTTCTTTATGTGGTGTGGAAAAGCCGCCAACGCTAATCAATCGGTCTCTAACAAACCAGGATATATTTGAGTCTCGAACCACGAACTTCGAACTTCGAACTTCGAACCTCGATCATGGGAAGGCTGGTTGGGCATGCACGGGTTAGAACATTATTTATTGGACATAATCTGTCACTATCGCTATACCGGCTTATTTATTTTGTTAACTGGGGGTATGGTAGGGATTCCGGTACCCGACGAATTTCTGATGACGTTCAGTGGGTTCCAAACGTCATTAGGACGAATGGACTTTGGGAAAACCCTCTTGGTCGCCACCTTAGGCAGTTTCCTGGGGATGAATCTGAGTTATTGGATTGGAAGGAGTTTAGGAATTCCATTCCTTCATAAGATAGTACCAATACTGCATCTAAATGAAAAAAAAATTGCTCGAGCTGAACATTGGTTTCAGCGTTTTGGTGATCGACTTATTGTGATTGGGTATTTTTTTCCTGGTTTCCGTCACCTCACTGCCTATATCTCCGGGATGAGTGAACTCCATTATGGGCGATATGCGACCTTAGCAGGGGTGGGGGCCTTTCTTTGGGCCCTAACGTTTATTACCCTTGGTCGAATCCTGGGAGAACAGTGGCAAAAAATTATGTATATTTTGCACCGTTATTTGGCTCGGGGCGGAATAGCACTGGCTATTATTGTGTTCTTGATCTATCTCTACAGTATAAAAAGAGGCCGTTTAAGTCGAGAAGAATGAACGAGTTCACTCTAACTTCTCAGGTGCTGACTTGGGGTTAGCCAAGTTTTCTTTATAAAGGTCTGCCGTACATTAGGGAAATTCCAAGTGCAGTGGTATAATACGAAGATAAAACCCGGCATAAAGGAGGTCACTCAGGTGACAAATGAAAATACACAGGAACTGGAGCTTAAGGAAAACCCAGTCGTAACAATTGAAATGGAAAACGGCAGTATGATTAAAATTGAACTATATCAGTCGATTGCACCCCAAACAGTTAAGAATTTTGTGTCTCTCGTCTCTCAAGGTTTCTATGATGGTCTCATTTTTCATAGAGTTATCCCAGGTTTTATGATTCAAGGCGGCGACCCTAATGGGACAGGGATGGGTGGCAGTAAGCAAACAATTCCTGGCGAGTTTTCCGGTAACGGTTTTAAAAACGATTTAAAGCATGATAGGGGCGCTGTTTCAATGGCTCGCACCTCAGCCCCTAATTCAGCCAGTTCCCAATTTTTCATTGTAGTCAAGGCTTCAAGCCATTTAGACGGACAGTATGCTGCTTTTGGAAAAGTAATTGAGGGTATGGAGGAAGTCGATCGAATTGTCAGTGTTCCAAAGGGGCGTGGAGATAAACCCTTGGAAGATCAGAGAATGGAAAAAGTTACCATCCAACCCTAACTTTCCTGTTTGTGTTTAATATTTTATCATCACGGAAAGAGGAGGGCCTAGCCCTCTTTTTCTTTATCAGAGGGAGGTGCTTTTATGTTAGACTTGCTGCGTTTGTTTGGTCAAGTAGTGGAGGAACAGAGTTTTACGGTTGTTGCGCGGAAACTGGGAATTAGCCAACCCGCGGTTTCCAATCAGATGCGAGCGCTTGAAGAAAAACTAGGGGTTAAATTGCTATACCGCAAGGGAAAGAGTTTTGCACTAACCCCTGAGGGAGAAACTGTTTATCGGCATGCTTTGCACTTGATCGATGAATGTGCAGAGCTAATGCGAGAAATCGGTGGTTCAGAAAGAGTAATGAATGGGAAAGTACATATTGGCGCTTCGCACATTCCAGGTGAATATTTGCTTCCAGTTTACATAGCTTCTTTTCGGAAATTGTATCCGCAAATAAAGTTTAAACTTTCCATAGGGGACAGTCTTGAAATGGCGGAAAAGGTCCTTGCCCATGAAGTCGATTTTGCAGTTGTTGGAGCCGTTTTTGATACTGAAAAACTAACCTCTGAATTTTGGATGAAGGATGAACTAGGTTTTGTTATCTCTTGTGACAATACAATGAGTTCGAGCGGAAGCATTAAAATAAACACCCTCAAGGAAAACCCTATGATTATTCGGGAGATCGGGTCTGGACATCGAAGGGCATTTGAAGAAGCGCTTTTGAAACGTGGGTTTGACTTAAATGACTTTAATATAGCTTTAGAAGTTGGTAGTACGGAAGCTGTGAAAAATGCTGTTCGAGCTGGTATTGGGTACTCATTTCTGTCAAAACATGCGTTAGAATTTGGTGAGAAACATGGTTTAGTATGGATCAACGTCGAAGATTTTTATATCAAACGTGGTTTTTACCTCTTAACCCGTCGAAATAAATGTTTAACGTCTATTGCGGATGAGTGCTACCGCTTTCTGGCAAGTCAGAAGTCAGAGGTCGGAGGCCAAAACCAGAAGCCTGAGATCTGAAGCCAGAAGTCAGAAATTGAAATAGGTAAGGGATTACTGTTCCAATAAAGGAGAGACGCACTTGAACTGGTTTCAAAGTGAATTTAATATTCGAGCGTGGCGTCTGATTAATAATTACAAACTTGAGAAGGCTGCTGATGTTACGCTGATTTATGGTAAAAAAGGACTAGGTAAAACGGCCATGTTACGCTATCTTTACCAACATAGGGGGCAACATGAGGGGGGGATACTGGCGGATGCAATGGCTTTCGCTCGTCAGTATGCTTACGCCGCTCAAGATAACAAGCTTAATCCATTTAGGCAACGATACCGTACGACTCGGTTACTGCTGATCGATGATCTCCAATTCCTGGAGGGTAAAGTTAAAACTATCGAGGAACTCCATTATACTTATGAATATGTCATTGGAAATGGGGGCAAGATGGTGATCACACTTGAAGCCGATTCCCCGCAACTAGAATTTCTAGGGGAGCGGCTCGCCTCGCGATTTTTGAGTGGAGTGATCATTCCAATAGCTATACCCTTGGTAAATGAAATAGAGCGTTTTATAGTGGAGTATATTCACCAAAAGCGCCTTATTATGGACACGGAGGTTCTGGGGATTATCGCAAAGCGTACAGAAAATTTATCTGATGCGATGAGGATCATTGAACAATTTGTTGAATTCGCAGAATTACAACAAGATGAATTGAGTTTGCAGTGTTTCTGCATATATTGGGAAAATATAGAAAGAAAAAGAAATATGGCTGCTGAACCAATGAATATAATTAAAATAGCTGCTCAAACCATGGAAATTCCAGTTGAGGAATTAGTAGGACCAAGTCGAAAACCTAGGGTAAACGAAGCGAGAGAATTGGCAATTTACACAATACGGACACTTTGTCAGATTTCTTATCCGGCAATTGCATGTTACTTTAATCGTAACCACTCTACCATGATAACCTCGTATAAAAAAATGCAAGAAAAACTTACAAAAGATATAGAATTAGAAAAAAAATTTAAAAAAATATTAAAGGTATTTCAAGTATGACAGCAGCCGCGTTATACTTTGATAAATTTCCTAATCCAAAAGACATGATAAGGATAAGGAGTGGACATATGTCAGGAGTAATACGGCGGATTGGGGTGCTAACCAGTGGCGGAGATGCTCCGGGAATGAACGCTGATTAAGCAAATGAGCTTTCGATTTAGTCTTAGGAACACTGAAATAGAAAAATGAAGGTGGAGTAACAAAAGACATATTTCCGAGTATTTTAATGAAAATCCGATTTGGATTAGAGATATTTTGAAACCGCCAAAATTAAGCGTTCAAAGAGATTGGCTATTTTGGCAGTATAGCAACAGGGGTAGAATTAATGATGATTAACACCTATGTTGACTTGAATGTTTTTAAAGGAAACATAAATCAACTGGAAGCCTTATTGTCAAGTGAAACAGAGGAATACTAACCCGATAGGTCTAGCGAAAGACTGACGTCTGGGAAATATTAATAAAGACTTTTACAATTCATGGATATCATGGATTGATGTTTTACGATAATTGCAGCATAATATTAGCAGGAAGCGAGGTGTAACCGATGAAGGTCTATTTGGACGTTTGTTGTCTTAACAGGCCATTTGATGACCAAACGCAGGACAAGATAAGAATTGAGAGTGATGCCATAATCGCCATATTAGCAAAATGCGCGTCAGGAGAATGGCAGTTGCTGTCAAGTGAAGTGCTTGATATTGAAATCGATAAAACACCAGATAAATGGAAACAAAATAAGGTTTATGAGCTTTATAAGCTGGCCAAAGATAGAATTATGTTAAATAACACTATTATAAAACGGGCAACCGAAATCCAAATCTCCGGAGTTAAAGCCTTTGACAGTCTACATTTGGCTTCGGCGGAATATGCAAAAGCGGACGTGTTTCTGACTACAGACAAAAACTTGCTGCATATGGCAAGGAGGGTAAAGCTGGACGTTACTACAGCAAATCCACTAAACTGGTTTATGGAGGTTGATGAAGATGAGTAGCATAATGTATAGAGATTTAAGCACTATACGTAGGTTAGGCATTGAGGCTTTAACGGAAAAGCTTGGGCCTGTAGGTATGGTTGAATTTATTCGGCAATTTGATTCCGGTTACGGTGACTATACCAAAGAACGTCATGAATGGTTAGATGGTATAGATATTGAGACAATTGTAAAACAGGCGAAATTGATAAGAAACTGACAAAGACATCTGAGGTGCTCGATAACTACTGGACATAAAATGAGAATTAGTTCGCCAGCCAAATCTCAAGCAAATGGGCAGAGTGAGCTGAATGGTATTCGTCTAACGGATGCAAAAGTCTCATACAATTAAAGCCATGGGGTCGTGCATGCCCATTATACAACCCTTGACAAATGCTGTAATCCTCAAATCACAACCCCACTTGCAACCCCTTTGCGCGAAATCCGACCCCGATTTCACGTGCACATCAGCCCGCATTGCGGGCTGATGTGAGTCGTACCGGGGAAGCTCTGAGACCCCGGCACTTTAACCTGCACCATTTTCGACCCCATGGTTCACCATGTAATTGGGCAATGAAAGCCATATTTAGAGTCTGTGCTTTTGGGTGCAGGATGTCTCGCACAAAGCCGTTAAATTTGGTTTCACTTCCAACGGGTGGGGCAAATAACCCTATAGTGGCTGCCAAAACGCGATACAGCGGCACACAGTGGCTCACGTTGCCAGACAACAATATTAGCAAACTTGCCATTGGCATTAAACATTTGTGTGCCGAATAACGAGGGCATATATGAAACGCACAGCTTCTGTAGACTGCCGGTAACGAACACATAAGTATGAATCTCAACGGAACGGGATTTTTTATGTAAAAAATGCACAGAATGATATAATATAACTTATTCTTGGGCAATAACGTTAACGGCGAACAAGATATTTGTGAGGAATGCGGTAGTAATATATGACAGGCAGCCGCTACTCACTCAC
>JBAQLX010000396.1:0-5180 GCA_049302315.1 Desulfosporosinus sp. | reverse complement strand
ACAAAACTCCGTGCCGAGGCAAGCTACCTACACGATAGGCTGACTGCAATTCTGTCATTCAACGGCTCGTCGGTTGACAGGGACAACATCGGCGACTTGCAAACAAGCCTTTCTGATATGAAAGTTGACTTCCGTGCATGCGATACCTATTTTACAACGGACTTAACCAAGAGCGAGATGGGTACAGTAAATGCTGAAATCGATGATCTCCTGACGAAGGTTAACGCCTTGAAAGGTGAAATAGGAAAGTATAACAAGTACATTCAGGACAAAATCAAGGACAGGAAGCAGGACATTAACGACTTCCTCAGCCTTGCGGGATTTAAGTATACATTCGAAGTCGAGGTGAGCGGCGAAAACAATGCTAAGGCATTGTTAAAGTTTATTCTTCCGGACGGCAATCCCGGAGATGTCCAATCGCCCGGCAAACATCTGAGCTGGGGCGAGAAGCACTCTTTCGCTTTGATACTCTTTATGTTTGACGTCATAAGGAGCGATGCTAAGCTAATAATCCTCGACGACCCAATATCTTCGTTCGACAGCAACAAGAAGTACGCCATCATAAACAGGCTCTTCAAAACCGGAGAACGCGGCAACAGCCTCTATGAGAGAACTGTCTTGATGCTTACGCATGACTTTGAGCCGGTTATCGACTATATCCAGACGAATTCTGGCAGACAAACCCCAACATCGGTCTGTGCCACCTACTTTGAAAACGTAGGTGGACAACTCAAATGCACACCAATTCAAAAAGGTGACGACTTGATGTCTTCCGTAGTTCTTTTCAAAGAACTGGCTATGGATGGCAATATCGACATTGTTGCAAGAATCGGTTGTCTGAGGAAGTTTATTGAGCATCAATTTAAGAATCCGCAAACGGAGTCAAACGCATATAACATCCTGTCCAGTTTGATTCATGGTCGTCCGCAACCAACTTTAGATTCAGACGGTAACATCAAACTGACCGATGAACAAGTTAATGAGGGTGTCGAATACATCAAAGGCTTTATCACAGAATTTGATTATGCGATAGTGCTTGACCAATGCTCTGCTCAAAATCTGTTGAGCAGATACGGTAGGGAAACATCAGCCTATATTAAAATGCTGATACTCCGCGCTTACACCGAGCAGAACAAGGATGCACGGGAGCGTCTGCGGAAAAAGAATGATGTCCTGCGGAAATATGTTGACGAGACATACCACATCGAGAACGATTATATCTATTCCCTTGATGTGAGGCGCTTCAACATTGTTCCCGAAAACTATATCACAGACGCAGATATGTTTGTTACGGGTGAACTGGCGCAGAGTGACTTCGCCGATACGAATTGAAATTTGAACCAGAAAGGAGACCAACTATGGAATATCTTTTTGATAGCAAAGGTAATCATATCGCAAATTTAGTTAATGGGCATCTCCATGCCCCGTCTGGGCAGAACATCGGACATTTCCTCTCAAACGAGAAGATTCTGATTGATATGTACGGAAAGTATCTGGGAGAAATAGTCCAAAGCAATAGGCTCTTATTCAACAAGACCTCGCCTTATCTGAATGTGAATTTCGGCTCATACGGTAATTATGGCAACGTAGGGAATTACGGCAATCCGGGAAATTACGGCTCAATCGGAATTCCGGCTCAATCGGAATTCCGGGCGGCTATTGTGATGTTACATTATAAAGCCGACCATCCCTTAAGCTCGTGCTGCCAACTGAGTATAGAGAGGCTGTCTTTTAACAATCATATTTCCTGAAACTCAGCAAAATAAAGTCACGCAATTGACTTATTGCGTATAATATGTTATTATAGCGTCAATAATATCAATAAAAATATTGCATAATAATAACACAAGAAAGGAGCCCTTGTCTATGAAACGTCTCACTTACGGCGAATTTATCACTAAAAAAATAGCCGATATCCCGTATGGTCAGGCTTTTCAAACTGATATCATAGCGGAAGCTATGGCTGAAGAATATAAAGTCCCGATTCAAAAAGCCAAACCGATTACCAACGTCACCTTGAAGCGCCTTGCAGACAGGGGCTTGATTGAACGTTTCCAAAAAGGCGTTTATTATCGTGCCAGGCAAACAGTCTTCGGCACGGCTCGTCCAAGCGAAGAACTGATTGAGGCACAACTGCTTACACGCCGAGGCGATGAAATCATCGGATATGAAACAGGTTTTTCTCTCATGAACAAAATAGGTTTGACAACGCTTGTCCCCGCAAAACGTGAGATAGCCACCAACGCCTATCGTAAAAATGTAGATGACAGATTCATCATCGTCAGAAAGCCGGTTGTCACGGTTAACGCCGGTAATTTTCGCTACCTTCAGTTCCTTGATGTCATCAGAGATTTGCCGGAGGCGTCTGTTGATGCGGTAAATCCTAAAGCAATACTACACAGCTTCGTAGAAAAAAATGAATTAGATCCTGTTAAAGCCCTGACATTTGCCAGACAGAACTACCCGCAAAAGACGCTGCTCAATCTGGTTGACGTTCTGGTGGAGAGGTGATGGATATGAAGCTGCATAAAGACAAAGATGCTTTTCAGGCGTTGCTTTCGACTATATCAGAAAAGACAGGAATCAGGGAAGATATCATCGAGAATGATTACTATCTTACCCTGCTTCTTTCTGAGCTTGCTTCATGGCAGGCAGAACTGCCTGCATATTTCAAAGGCGGTACAGCGTTATACAAAGCAATCGGAAGCCTGAAAAGGTTTTCTGAGGACATAGATCTGACAGTTGAAGTACAGGACTGCTCGAAATCTCAGGGCAAAAAGAGACTGGAAAATGCGGCTAACGGTTACACATCCCTGCCCAGGACAAGCGATAAGACCAGAGAGATCAATGCCAAAGGAAGCATTACCAGCGTTTATGAATATCAGCCGGTGACCAAAATTGATGCCGATGATGCCCTGCAGCGATTCGGATATGTAAAAGTAGAAGCGACTTCGTTCACGGTAAGCGAACCGGTGGAATCCCTTATGATATCGCCTTTGCTGTATTCGGAAGCAAGTTCTGAGCAGCAGAGCATCCTCCACGACAGCTACGACGTGTTTCCTTTTGAAGTCAAGACTATCAAAATGGAGCGGATCTTTGCGGACAAGATTCTGGCGGCGGAATTTTATTATCAGCGGCAGATGCTGTTTGATGTCGCAAAGCACTTATACGACCTGACTTTGCTGATGAACACCAAAAGAGTCGCCGCCCTCCTTTCCTGGCGCGATGAACTCTTGAAAATGCTTGAATATAAGCGACGTGAGGAACAAAATAGAATCGGCAGCGACTTGGCTCAAAAGCCTTTTGCTGATTTTCTGCTTTTCAAGGCACTCAGAACTGACTCCAAGCTTCAGGCAACTTTTGCTGAAATGCAAAGGGTTTACGTTTTCAATGACGCCGATATAATCCCGTTTGCGGAAGTAACCAAGCAAATGAGCCGGCTATACGAGGTTTTGCAGAGGTTAGATAGATAATTGAACAACCGAGAAATCCTCGGCAGTTGGTTGCGATTTATACTACCTTATGAACAACCAGCGGTCATCGGTTCGATTCCGACCATCGGCTCCATAGGAATCCACTCCCTGCAAACCTTGCAGGGTTTTTGTTTTTATACAATGGGCTGCATATAATAGGCGTTTGGGATCATTTTGGGAACAGGGATTACATAAACACAACTAAATGAGTTTATTATTATTTAAACATGACAATTGCATAATGATAATTATCGGTTGACAAAAACGAATCTTTTGCATAATATATTAATATACTTAACAAATGGGTTAAGATAACAAAAAATTATATGAACCAATATGTATGTATAACTTTCTGGTTAGGGGGAGAATAATAAAAATGTTATTGCAGTTTAATAGTGATGGAGTCTTGGCTCCTCAAGATTATCCAATATCTATAGAAAAATTAAAAGACTCTTTATTAGTACGAGGGTGTGAGGATGGTACACCATGGAATTATCAGAAACGTTTAATGTTGGTCAATAATTTAAGTATCCTTGTTAAGTAACTATATACTGTGGGAATAAATGAAATCTTTATTGATGGTTCCTTTGTAGAAGATAAAGCAAATCCTAGTGATATTGATGGTTACTTTGTTACAGATCCTCATACGCTTCCAGATATAGTTAGAGAATTAAACAAAATAGACCCGTATAAAGTTTGGACTTGGGATTGGAGCAATAGAATTTATGATCGCAATTTTGCAAAACCTCAATTACCTATGTGGCATCGTTATAAAGTTGAATTATATCCCCATGTAGGTCAAAGTTGCGGTATTCTTGACGAATACGGGAATGAACAGATGTTTCCAGCAGCCTTTCGAAAGACTCGGGACACCTTTTTACCAAAAGGTATTATAAAAATAATTAAATAAGGAGCTGAAAAAAATGATAAAAAATGAACTAGCGTATCAAAAAGCCGTTGAAAAATTAAGACAAGATCAAGAATTTATTCGAAGTGAAAGAAACCGTTTTGAAAAAATGGGGTTAACTCCTGAACAAACTAATATGGCAATACAGCCCCTAATATCATTCCACGAGCAGTTAAAAGCTGAAGTAGAATATTACGAGAAAATTAAACGAGGTTCATTTAATCCAATATATAAGTTCACTGATATTGGGAAAACCCTTATTGCATATAGAATATATTTAGGTATGACTCAAGCTGAGCTAGCTAATAGACTTGGAGTAAGCGAACCGCAAGTGTCAAGGGATGAAAGACACGAATACTATGGGGCTACTACCGAAAAAATTGAAACGGTAATGGAAGCAATGGGAATGAAAGCCACAATAAACATTGAGATTGACGGAGCTTTAGGAGCATAATGTTATATTTATTTTAAATTTGCTTAATCCAACAATTTAACCACAAAACCTTCGGTAAGATCTCAATTGCTTCATTCGTCATATATAACAATGACTTTTGTGTTCCTTCATTCCACGGATGCTGCATACATCATTGTAAATGGTAACAAGAGTAATGTCTTCATCTGCACAATATTCCATGGACGATTGCTACTGCCTTATCAATTAATTAGTAAGATAGGTGACGTACTCCCACCACCTAAGAGGTGGGGGCTTCTTGGGACGTACCGACTTATGTCGATATAATTACCAAGCTATTCCCGTTCGCCCAACGGTTCTTTGTAGTTTTAGGCTATACCAAGTATCC
>JBAQLX010000395.1:0-2441 GCA_049302315.1 Desulfosporosinus sp. | reverse complement strand
TTATTGTAGGCCGTTAAGACCCGGATAATCGTTCGGCCATAGGATTTATTTTCCTGCATCCGAGTCCACTCCATTTCCAACGCTTTCTCATTTCTTTTTCTTCTATATAGAATCAATCAATCTCCATATAAATATTCAAAGCAAAATATGAAATATTTAGAAAACATGAAAAGTTCTTGTCGATAAAGAGGCTTTTCCAATCCCATTCTTCATTTCTTCTCTAGGTACCACCACGTTGATATTTACATATACTGCCAATATAAGGGAGAATGTGGGCTTAAGAAAGGGGGACTGACATTGAATCCTGGATACTCTAGTATACCGGAATTACAAAGTTCTCGACTCTTTCATCATAATACCGGGCTTGACTGTCCCACCTATAATCCTGCCCAACCAAGGGGCGCTCAATCAACCACTAACTTATATTACCCCCATCCTAATTCGCCCTATATTCCCCAATCATATCCCTACTACTCTGCTAGACCTCAATCTATGGTTCCTTCACTGGCGCCCTTCTCGTCTTATTCTATCCCTCCAGTCACGTATGCTTCGACCATCTCCTCGAAAGGATTGGGCCCCATACTGATCGCAACTCTTATGTTGGTTGCCCTGGATCTTGTGATTGTTCGCCCACAGAAACGCGAAAAAAGGACCCGCGAGCGTTAAATAACGCACACGGGTCTTTTTCCTGCCGGTCAGTAAGTTTAACTGTCAGTCAGCGAAGGCTTAGCTCTAGCCTGGTTTTCTATATGGGTATCTTACCGCTTGCCCTTTGTTACTACTTCAAGCGCGCAGGCAGAACATCATTGCGCAGCAAATCCGAATGGGTTTCCCGTTTTACGATCAGATCGGCATGACCGCCTTCCACTAGAACCACCGCCGGCCTTGTAAGCCGATTATAATTCGAGGACATGGAATAGTTATAAGCGCCCGTACAAGAAACCGCCAATAAATCACTTGGTATAGCTTTGGGCAAATCAATATCCCAAATCAACATATCTCCGGATTCACAACACTTTCCGGTAACGGAAACAGATTCAACTGTTTCTTCACTGGCGCGGTTGGCAAGAACTGCCTCGTAACGTGCTTGATATAGTGCAGGCCGCGGATTGTCGGCCATACCCCCATCCACTGCGACATATTTCCGGATCTCGGGAATCTCTTTGATGGAACCTACGGTATAGAGTGTGGTTCCTGCTGTTCCCACGATCGAACGTCCTGGCTCAACAATAATTTTTGGTTGCGGAAACTTCTGCTCCTGACAAGCATCCTCCAAAGCAGCCTGAACTGTTTTGGCATAATCTGCAATCTGAGCAGGCTCATCTCCGGACGCGTAATAAATCCCAAATCCTCCGCCCAGATTTAATTCCTGCAGAAGGTAACCTGTTCGCCTCAGGATATCCGCCATATAATTAATCATAATCCGAACCTCATGCCGGAAGGAATCTAATTCAAAGATTTGTGACCCGATATGAGCATGAATCCCTTTAACTACGAGAAAGGGACAGGATAATGCTAAATCCAGCGCCCGGTCTGCTGTGCCGTCTGATAAGGTAAAACCAAACTTCGAATCGATCTGACCCGTCTGAATATACGCATGGGTATGCGCTTCAATCCCCGGCGCCACCCGAAGGAGGATGTCAACCCTTTGATTCAAATCTTCCGCCAGCTCATTTAATATACTCATCTCATGAAAATTATCTACGACAATTCGACCAACACCAGCGTTTATGGCCATTGCCAGTTCTTCACGAGATTTATTATTGCCATGAAAGTAAATTCGCGCAGCCGAGAAATTGGCCTGAAGGGCAGTATATAGTTCTCCTCCGGAGACAACATCCAAGCCTAGTCCTTCTTCATCAATAATCCGGCACATGGCCAGCGTTGAAAACGCTTTAGAAGCATAAATAACCTCCGCATTTTCCATACCTTTCACAAACGAACTCTGGTACTGTCGGCAAATGTCCCGAATATGGGCTTCATCCACGATGTAAAGCGGTGTCCCAAATTTTTTAGCTAATTCTACAGTGTCACATCCGCCAATCTCCAAATGTCCTTGCTCATTCACCAATTGTGTACCGTGCAGCCTCATTTTCTCTTCCTCTCCTTCTATATAAATTATTCAAAAAAATAAAAACGGCAACAGAAGGTGGTCCTCTGTTGCCCTGGGCTCATCAGTTTCCGCAACTTTCTCTGCGGTACTCTTGTCATCCACACCTCTACCACACCTTCAAAAAGATAAGGGATTATTTAAGGTTTGTTAATGATACCAGAATTATTTATGGCGGTCAACATTTTTCATGTCATTCGGGATATTTATCCAATCGTAAGACTCCCACTTCTACAAGTGGGAGTGGTTCCCCGTACTCTGCTTCGGTGGGGGTAGACTCCGACTTCGCCGCTAAGAATTCCTTTTGGGACGTGCGGCTTCGGCGAAACCC
>JBAQLX010000394.1:0-3953 GCA_049302315.1 Desulfosporosinus sp. | reverse complement strand
ACCCTGTAGATGGAATATTATGCCTACCCGCGAGAGTATATCGGAAGTCTTCGTACTTAAGAACCCGCCGACTTTAGTCGTGCGGAGTGTCAGCTTCCGCGAGACCTAAACTAGGGTAGAGCAAAGGCGAACTGGGGCGTTGGGCTACGGATTGGGTGATTAGTCAGTGGTTAGCTGTACACGTTGCATTTAGGAAGAATGAATTTCGCGTTTTCCGCTCTCACGGTCAAAGAAAAAGTTGAACAGCCACGATATTAGTTAAAGCTAAAATTGGAAGTGATACAGTGGAGCCACAGTACTCTTCAAATCTCGCCAGTACATTATATCTGTATTTTGAACTGAAGCAAGTTGCAAAACTAACTATGGCCGGACTTTCGCCCAAAGAAATTAGAGTTAAAATTAAAGAAGAAAACCTGTTCCAGTATGCCACAAGTAAAAGTATTGATAAACTTTTAAGTGCCACCCTTAAACGGGTAGCAGTCTTGGATGAAATAATGTTGAACCTATTAGTTCACGGTTCTTTATATACCAGCAAACTTATCGCTTTAATAACTATCATTAAAACCAATCGGTTATTTTCGGAGTTTATCGAAGAAGTCTATCTGGAAAAAGTACGGCTTGGGGAACAAGCACTAGAGCCCAGGGATTTTCGCATTTTCTTTAACAATAAAGCAGAGCAAAACCCCAGGATAGCAGGGTGGCAGGAATCCACCCTCCGGAAATTGTCGCAAGTCTATAGTAGAATACTCTTTGAAGCGGGTTTGATCAATAATACACGCAAGAAAAAGCTAACCCCACCTACCATGGAACAAGAATTACTCGTCCATTTGAGAAAAATGGGCGACCAAAGACTAATTATCGCTCTGACAGGAGGGAGAATGTAATGTCTGTAATTAGAGAACGCTTAAATAAGATCCTGGAGAAAATCCAGTCTCCTGCCTTTTTAGCGAATAAGGGCTTAGGAAACGAAATCGGCTTTTACATATTTGACTACGATCCCCGTGACGAACTCTTGGTTCGAGAGCACATCGCCTACTTAAAACGCACCTTAAACTCCGAACAGTCCAGCCGAAAGGTGATTGAATTTGACCTTTACGAAATGATTCTGGATTTGTTGCGCAGGGAAGGGGTTTTGGAAGAGTTGGCCCAAATGGAGGAGGAACAGGGCTCAACCTACCTTGCCGAAGCCTTACAAGATATCGCCAGCCCGGAAGTCTATGTTGAACTGATTGCTGATCAGGTAGAGGGATCAGATATTGTCTTTCTCACAGGAGTGGGAAAAGTCTGGCCTATGGTCCGATCGCATAACATCCTGAATAATTTACACCACGTCTTAGATAAGGTCCCGGTCATCATGTTTTTCCCCGGGAATTATGACGGTGCGGAGTTAAAGTTATTTAACAAGCTCAAAGATGACAATTATTATCGAGCGTTTCGTTTAATCGAAAAGTAGGAATCGGGGGAGAAATCATGGAATTAGAAGAGATTTATGCTAAACGGATTGGCAGAGATATCAAAGGAGTTATCAAGGTCGGACAATTAGAGCAAGCGGAAGTCTTTCAGGAGTTAGATGAGTATGTGGTTACGAAAGAGCTCAACCGCCACTTTGCCGCTTTTTTCGATGCTTACATAAAAGGGATCAATCAACCGACCGATGAGATGGGGGTCTGGATTTCTGGCTTCTTCGGTTCTGGTAAATCTCACTTTTTAAAAATCATATCTTACATATTAGATAACCAAGAAGTGGCAGGAAGGGACGCGGTCAGCTTCTTTGACGGTAAAATTCAGGATCCCCTCTTACTAGCCAATCTTAAACGAGCAGGACAAACCCCCGCTGATGTCGTGCTATTCAACATCGATTCCAAAAGTGACTATGGCGCCGGCAGTCAAAAAGACGCCATTCTCAAGGTCTTCATTAAGGTTTTTTATGAAAGACAAGGCTTATACGGGAGTAAACCCTGGGTCGCAGATATGGAAAGCCTGTTAATTAAAGAAGGAAAATTCGAGGCGTTCAAAAAGATCATTCAGGAGAAGACGGGTGATCTTTGGGAAAACCGCCGCCGGCGCGTCTTGTTTGACAGGGACATTATTGTCAACGCTCTGATGGAAGTGCGGCACTGTTCTTGGGATTCAGCCTTAGAATGGTTTAACAACAAGGACAACAATTTTACTATGAGCATCGGAGAATTCGCCTTGATGGTCAAAGCGTATCTGGAGGAAAAAGGGCGTGATCATCATATCGTTTTTTTATCAGACGAAATCGGACAGTATATCGGGGACAATACTCAAATGATGCTGGACTTGCAAACCATTGTCGAGGAACTGGGCGCCAAATGTAAGGGCAAAGCCTGGGTGATCGTCACGTCTCAGGAAGATATTGATTCCGTCACCCCTAAGGTCAAAGGACGAGACTTCTCGAAAATTCAGGGTCGCTTCAATACACGGATCAACCTATCCAGCAGTAACGTCGATGAAGTGATTAAGAAACGTCTTTTAGAGAAAACTTCCCCAGCCCAGGATACGTTAGGTCTGCTTTATGAGGAGAGTAACGCTAAGCTGCGCAATACTATTAGCTTTACTTCAGGCGCAGCGGAAATGAAAAATTTTGCTGATAAAACCGATTTTATTGAGGTATACCCCTTTATCCCGTACCAATTCAACCTCTTGCAAAAAGTGTTTTCGGGCATTCGCAAACATGGATCCTCCGGTAAACATCTAGCAGAAGGAGAACGCTCCCTGTTGAGTGCCTTCCAAGAATCCGCTCAGGCCTATCGCCAAAAATCAATCGGCACGCTCATCCCGTTTAATATATTTTATAATTCAATCGAAACCTTTCTCGATGGCTCGATCAGGCGGGTGATTGACCAAGCTAAGGAGAACAACCAACTACACCCAGAAGATCTCGATGTCTTGAAACTTCTGTTCATGATCAAATATGTCAAGGAAATTCAGCCCAAGATAGAAAACTTGGCAACCTTAATGGTCACCAAAATTGATGAGGATAAAATCATCCTCAAAGAGAGTATCGCCAAATCCCTCAGAAGGCTGGTCCAAGAAACTCTGATCCAAAAAGACGGGGACGAATATTTTTTCTTAACCGATGATGAGCAGGATGTCAACCGGGAGATTAAAAATATGCTGATCGACCCCAGCGATGTCAGTGGCAAAATCGGCGAGGTGATTTTTGAGGATATTTATCCGGATAAAAAGTACAAGTATAACAGTAAATATGACTTCGCGTTCAATCAACAGATTGATGATCGTCCTCGTGGCAAACAGGATGGAGAAATGGGGATTTGGCTTATTACCCCTTTCTTCGATCACTACAGTGAGTATGGAGAACAGGAGTTTAAGAATTTATCATTTGGTGGCGATAGAGTCATCGTGAAACTTCCGCCGGATCCGGATTTTTGGTTTGAGATGGAAGAAGTGCTCAAGATTGAAACTTACCGTACCAAAACAGCCTCGATCAGCTTGCCGGAAACTGTCCGCGCGATTATTGACAACAAATCCAGAGAATTAAAAACCAGAAAAAACCGGGTTAAGAGCTTACTCATTACGGCGATTACTGAAGCTGATATCTATCTCAACTCTCAAAAAATCGAGATTAAGAGCGGACAGCCCGTCGAGAAAATCAACAAGGCTTTTCAGTCGATGGTGGAAAGCATTTATACTAAGCTGAACTATATTAAGAAGTTTGTGTCTGTCAATAGTGACCTGTGGCAAATCCTCACAGAGGATGACCGCCAAATTACATTGGTCAAAGACGAGTCCAATCAATTGGTCATGGACGAACTTAATAATTATATCGGCAGAAATCATGAACGAAACGTCCGAGTATCCGTGAAAATGCTGCTTGACTACTTCAAGGCAGCACCCTATGGCTGGAAAGAAATCGACATCGCTGCCCAAGTGGCTGCATTATTCAAGCTACAAGAGATCAAGCTGCAGTA
>JBAQLX010000393.1:0-7401 GCA_049302315.1 Desulfosporosinus sp. | reverse complement strand
GATCTCGCCCCTTAAGAGGAGGGGCGAGATCACTCGCTATTTCGAGATTCGAGGTTCGAGGTTCGAATATCGCGCATCGCAATTAAGGAGGAAATATTTGTGGATTATCGAAATACTCTCAATTTACCGGAAACCGATTTTCCAATGCGTGGGAATCTTCCCCAAAAGGAGCCGGAAATCCTCAAAACGTGGGACGAAGACAATATTTACAAAAAGGTGCAAAATGCCCGTGTTGAACGACCAAAATTTATCCTGCATGATGGCCCGCCGTATGCTAACGGGGATATTCATCTTGGGCATGCAATCAATAAGGTTTTGAAAGATATTGTGGTCAAATATAAGACTATGATGGGTTTTGATGCACCCTATATTCCAGGATGGGACACCCATGGGCTTCCCATTGAAATACAAGTGATCAAGAAGTTGGGCGTGAACCGACATGCTGTGTCTACGCTGGAATTCCGTGAGAAATGTCAAGACTATGCAGAAAAATATGTTGGGATTCAGCGCGAGCAGTTTAAGCGCCTTGGAGTTCGCGGAGATTGGGACCATCCTTACCTGACCATGCAAAAAGAGTACGAGGCCGCTCAAATCGGGGTTTTCGGCGACATGGCTAATAAAGGGTATATCTATAAAGGGTTAAAGCCTGTCTACTGGTGTCCAACTTGTGAAACGGCGCTTGCTGAGGCGGAAATTGAATATGCTGATAAACCTGACTCGGCCATTTATGTCAAATTTGCGGTGCGGGATGGTTTGAACCTGCTTACAAAAGAGAACACCTTTGTGGTCATTTGGACGACAACGCCTTGGACACTTCCGGCAAACCTGGCGATCAGTGTACACCCAGAGTTAACATATGCTGTTGTCACCGTCCAGCAAGAACGGTGGATCGTTGCGGAGGGCATGCTTGAGTCCTTGCGCTCGCTGTGGAAGCTGGAACTTCCGATTGAAAAGACCCTCTCTGGCAAGGAACTGGAAGGGGTAATTTGCAAAAATCCACTGATGGACCGTGACTCCGTGCTGATCTGCGGAGAACATGTTACTTTAGAAGCAGGTACCGGATGCGTTCATACGGCGCCTGGTCATGGGGAAGACGACTTTTTGATCGGGAAAAAATATGGGCTGCCTGTTTTTTGTCCAGTTGACCATCAAGGGAAATTCACGTCGGAGGGCGGGGTATACGCCGGTCTGAAAACGGGAAAAGTCAATCCTATGATCGTGGAGGATTTAAAGAAAACCGGATATCTGGTGCTTGAGGAAACGATTGAACATAGTTACCCGCATTGTTGGCGTTGTAAGAGACCGATCATTTACCGAGCGACAGAACAATGGTTTGCATCTATTAGTGGCTTCCGTCAGGCAGCATTGGAGGAGATAAAGAAGGTTCGGTGGATTCCTGCCTGGGGAAGAGACCGGATCTATAACATGATTGCCGAGCGGGGAGACTGGTGTATTTCGCGTCAAAGGACCTGGGGCGTTCCGATTCCAATCTTTTATTGTGTGGATTGTGGGAAAGTATTGATGAATAACCAAACGATTGCCAAGGTTCAGGAAGTCTTTCGTCAAGAAGGTTCAGATGCCTGGTTTGCCCATTCTGCTGAGGAATTGTTGCCGGAAGGGATTACGTGTTCCTGTGGCGGGACAAAATTTCGCCAAGAGACGGATATTATGGACGTCTGGTTTGACTCCGGCACCAGCCACGCCGGCGTATTGAAGCAACGGGGTAACTTGTCCTGGCCGGCAGATCTCTACTTGGAAGGGTCTGATCAGCACAGAGGTTGGTTCAATTCCTCTTTGTCGACGTCGGTGGCTGCATTTGGTCAGGCTCCTTACCGTAATGTATTGACCCACGGCTTCGTCGTTGATGAGCAAGGGCGAAAGATGTCCAAATCGCTTGGTAATGGGGTTGATCCACTCAAGGTCGTTAAAGAACTGGGTGCAGATATTTTACGTCTCTGGGTTAGCTCAGCGGATTATAAGAATGATGTCGCCGCTTCCCCGCGCATTATGAAGCAAATGTCCGAAGCCTATCGAAAGATTCGAAACACCCTGCGCTTCCTGTTGAGTAACCTCAATGATTTCGATCCGGCAAAGGATAAAGTTGCTTATCAGGAGCTTCAGAAAATTGATTGCTGGGCCTTGCATAAACTCTCAAAAGTAGTTGAACGTGTGCTTCTTGGGTATGAAACTTATGAGTTCCACTGGGTTTACCACACGATTCATAATTTCTGTACTGTCGAGTTAAGCGCCATTTATCTGGATATTGTCAAAGACCGACTCTATGTGGAAGGGAAAACATCCCTCCTTCGTCGTTCTGCCCAAACGGTTTTATACGAAGTTCTAGATATCTTGGTTCGTCTCCTGGCGCCGGTCTTGACCTTCATGACGGAAGAAATCTGGCCATATGTCCCTGGAGATAAAAAGCTGGAAAATGTTCAAATGGCGGAAATGCCGAAAGTGAACTCCGAATGGATGGACGAAAAGATTGCAGATGAATGGGATCAGATCCTGGAGTTGCGGACGGATGTTGCCAGAGTGTTGGAAAAGGCGCGCCAGGAAAAGTTGATTAATCATCCCTTAACCGCTCACGTTGATCTTTATCCAACGGAAGTTCAGTATGAGTTCTTGAAGCAAGTTCCCAATCTCGCAGAAATCTTTATTGTCTCCGACTTAAACGTCCATAAACCCAGCGAAGAAAGGCCGGAAGGCGTGCACCTTGCCGAAGTCCACGAGGGCTTAGGAATTCTTGTGCAACCTGCCAAAGGGAAAAAGTGCGAACGCTGCTGGATGTTTCATGACGCTGTCGGAAAGAATCAAGAACATCCGACGATTTGCCCTCGTTGCAGTGCGGTGGTCAAAAGTTTGATCTAATCTCAACAATTTACGGGATGCTGAAGAGGTGTCCCGTTTTTATCTTCAAGACCTGTTCCAACCATTCCTTTCTGTCAGGACAATAACTTATTAGTAACACTTATTCAAATTTGAATGGCAGTGTAAATATTGCAGCTGATGGGAAGACTAAAATTTACGTGAGGTGAATATTGTGACCGGTTCGGATGAAGAAACTGAATCAACAGTGTTACTCTCAGCGAGTAAAGAAGCAGCCGATCCCGTGAACGTTCAGGAGTTGGCCGGATTAAGACATCAGGTTGCATTATTGGCGGAGACTTTAGAAAAAATGAGATTGGCTGATTACATCGCCTATTTGAATCGCCCTGGACGCCTTCTCTGTTTCAATTTTCTGGTCGGTCTTGTGCGAGGATTGGGAACAGCGTTGGGAGCCGGACTCCTCGCAGGAGTTGCTTATTTCTTGATAAAACGTATAGTTGTTCTTAATTTGCCGGTTATCGGAGGGTTTATTGCTGAACTAAGTAAGTACGTTAATCAGCCATAGGAGGAAGAGTATGAAAGATCAAACGCGTTATGCAAAACTGATTAAAACGCTTCGCGAAGAGAGAGCGGTTGCTTTACAAACCGCTTCAGAACTTCTTAATGAAGATATGCGAGAGTCCTTGGGGGAATTGTCACTTATCGATAATCATCCGGCTGACATTGCAACCGAGGTTTACCAGCGCTCTCGAGATGTTGCCCAACATGACCGTTTACTCCACAGAATTGAAGCGATTGATGTTGCCTTGGAACGCTTTGACCAAGGTGAATATGGAAGGTGTGAACACTGCGGTCATGATATTCCATTTGAACGACTTGAGGCCCTGCCCTATACTACTGTTTGCACAGAATGCAGCCGTGAGGAGGAGATGGAAGAGCAACACTCTCTCCATCGCGAGCCGGTCGAGAACGAACTTCTGAATCGCCCATTTTCCCGGACCTTTAATGACGGTAAGGATCAGATTGAGTTTGATGGTGAAGACTCTTGGCAAGCGGTTGCTCGCTATGGGACTTCAGACTCGGCCCAGGATCTGGGGACAAATCGAGATGTCGAGGATCCGGGTGATATTTATGAAGATGCGGATGAGGATATAGGAGCTGTTTAATATATTGAAACTATTGAAACCGAACGGGAACCGGAAGGGCGGGGAAATACGATCCACTATAGCAAAGAGCATGGGTTAACTTAAGAGGAATTATCCTGGCCAGTTCGGAGGAAGTGTCACAGCCCGTTCACACATCCTACGCCGGTGAGTATACTTTGGGGATTTGCGGCTTCGGCAATACTCTCCACTGGATACTAATGTCACAGGAGACTATTCGCACTTGAGACTATCGTGATCCACTGCTATTCCTTTGATAATTCCGCTAAACAACAAAACTTCCTGGCTTTTCTTGTCGAATGCTATGCCATACGGGGCCTAGTCATCCTTGGCGGCGCTCTAATCTCGAACGTCCTGTTCGAGTCCTTGGCGAGCATTCGATACCAGGCGCACCTCCTGTGCCGTCGCATGTGCGTCTCTCGCTCTTATGGCAAAGTTAAATTCCCGATTAAAGAGGCGGAAACAATCCATTCCTATACTTGGAGGATATCCGGGTGTAGGGATATTTTTATTGATATTCTAGCAGAATATAGCTATAATAAGAACATAAGTTCTATAACTAACCAAATATATGTACTGCGAGGTGGGTACAACGAAAGATATTTTCGTTGATTGCAATCGGAAGTCTTATCGCTTGGAATCGTGGGATCAGTAGCTAATTGAGCATGAAAAATGCCCAGACATTAAACGTCTTCGTGCCCAAAAAAAGCAGGAAGAAACGGAAGGAATCGAGAATAACTTGGAAAAGCAAGTTAATAGAGCGGAGGCGGAATGTTGGAAAAAAGGGTGTGGTCAATTGCAAAAAAGAATGCTGAGATATTGTTTATTGATCTCTTTTGTGGGATTGGAGGATTCCGCACAGCGTTCGAGCAGGCTGCCCGTGAGAGTGGAGTAAAATGTCGCGCTGTATTTTCTAGCGATATCGACGACGCTTGTGCCAGGGCTTATGCAGCTAATTATGGAGATGTTCCCATAGGTGATATTACTCAAGTTGCTTGTAATGATATACCAGACCACGACGTGCTATTGGCCGGCTTCCCTTGCCAACCCTTTTCAATAATTGGGGGATTGCAGGGATTCCTGGATTCTACTCGTGGAACATTGTTTTTTGAGATCGCGAGGATACTCAGAGATAAACGTCCCAGAGCGTTCATTTTGGAAAATGTTAAGCAATTAGTAGGGCACGATCATGGTAGAACAATGAATCTAATTATCTCTACATTACGAGAAATAGGTTACGTTTGTGATTATCGAGTATTGAACGCCTTGAATTTTGGTTTACCTCAAAAACGGGAACGGGTGTTTATAGTTGGATATTTAGGGGTTGGAGAACATGATTGGCCTTTAGGCGGTGTTCCTATGAGACCACTTACTGAAATATTAGAACCTGACAATGAAATTCCAGTGAAGTTTTGGACATCTGATTACATTAGGGAGAAACGAAAAGCCGCGCACACCCCTGTGGAAACACCTTCTATTTGGCATGAAAATAAAGCAGGACACATTAGTTCTTACCCCTATTCTTGTGCTTTAAGAGCTAACGCCAGCTATAATTATTTGTTGGTAAATGGGGAAAGAAGATTAACTCCACGTGAAAGCTTACGCTTACAGGGATTTCCTGAGTCATTTAAAGTTGTTTGCACAGACGGACAAACAAAAAAACAAGCGGGGAATGCCCTTCCCGTACCTGTGGCAAAGGAAGTCATTAAATCCGTCATTCGACGTTTGGCCGTAGGCAATTCAACACGTGGATTTCAGCTAAGGCGAGAAAGGGGTAGCGTTTGTGGATCAGGATCAGGATCAGGATCAGGAACCTAGGCTAAGAACAGCAGATAAAATCCGGTCACCGTACCCGCTAGGGAGATTTCCAACCAAATTTGCTCATAAGGTTGGGGAACAGATTATTTACCAACTCTATACAAAACGGACGGCCTCGCTTGAGGGTGAAGAATGGGAGCGTATATTTGCGTATGCAATTGGAGCTGAATGGAAACCGTCCAATATAGGCTTAGATGATATTATCTTGGGTAATTGCGCTTGGGGCGCAAAAACGGTAAAGAACACTAATCCATGGGAAGCAAAAGTGGTTAGGTTAATAAGTGGTCGAAACTCCCCAGTTTTTTCCTATGGCACTACAGTCGGAACAGATTCCGAACCTGATCTCTTGGGCAAAGAAGTATTGAACATTTGGAATGCACGTGTGGATTCAATAAGGTCTAAATATCCACACATCAGGACAATTGTGTTAATTAAATCAAGCGACTTGTTGAAGTTAACAATTTTCGAAATAGAAACATTACGGTATCACACAGATCTATACCAATGGCGGATGAATAAAAACGGCAACCTGGAAGGATGGCGAAATGACGAACATTATTTTACTTGGCAATCGCATGGTAGCCAATTCACAATTCTTGAGAGAGTTCCGGATAACAAGATTTGTATAAAATTGCGTGATCCGGGCAAAATCGACGAAAAGGCTGTTTTAGAATTGTTAGGGGTAGACGATTCTTGGGTAGAGGTTCAGTGAAGAAATGAGCACAGCAATATTTTTCAAAAATATGAATGGGATGATTCCAGACTTTGAAACAATGCCGCATGCCGATACCCTAAGTAGAATTTTGGAAAGAATCAAGGTCGAAGAAATCGAAGAAAGTCTGCATGAGCTCTTTGAGAAGCGATGGGGCTGATCAAGTATACGCCTGAAAATATAAAGCAGCATTATTGCGGTGGCCGGAACTAGGAATATCGGCGGATTAATGATGTTTCGTTAAGTAATGTGTGATGAAGGCATTAACGTCAAGGATGAATAAGAGACAATTAATAAATGCTTCGAATTGGGATAATCTTGAAGATTGCTTGTCAATAAAAAATATCATGCTTCAGCTCTGATCAGTTAAGAATAATTTGATTTGTTCGATTTGATTTGTTCGATTATTTATGTTAAAATTAACCATCTTATTTGTGCACTGCATTTAAATCTACAGTACAAACTGAGCAGGCGATGAACTTATACTTAAGTTCGTGGGGCTGGGCCAAAAAAGGCAGCAGGATTTTATCCAATCGTAAGACTCCCACTTCTACAAGTGGGAGAGGTACACCTTATTCTGCTTCGGTGGGGGTAGACTCCGACTTCGCCGCTAAGAATTCCTTGTGGGACGTGCGGCTTCGGCGAAACCCTCCACTGGAGGCTTTCGTCACCGAAGACTCGATGTTCAACTTTAGTTGAACGAGTTCACTACCCGTGGGCCAGTTAAATGGTTCATGCATGAACATCGTGGATGTTACAAATAAATAATAAAGAAAATGAGGTATCAAGTATGAGCTTTAAATCACGGTCGTCAAAAGAGAACCATTATAAAAGTGGAAATCACGGAAGTCGTCACTATCAAAAGAAAGGCTTTTTAGG
>JBAQLX010000392.1:0-7224 GCA_049302315.1 Desulfosporosinus sp. | reverse complement strand
GGGCTTCTCTGAATGTGGTCGCTCATTGCCATCCATGGCACCGCGACATCAGTCCATCCTTGGACAAGTCCCCAATGCGTTTCTTCACGCCTTATCGACTGCTCTCATTGACGCGATTCCTCTCTCCGTGCTCTCTAAGCTAAGAAACTTCCTCTGGCTTGGGTGGAGCAGCCGTCAAGGGGTTGGAACGGCGGAGAATTTCGTAGCGCTGTCTGCGTCATTGACGCAGAAGCGCTTTGTCTGCTTTTTATGGCTTCCCACATCGATTATTACCTAGCGGTTAGGAAGGGATTGTGAATATGGATCTATTTTCTGCGACATTTGATCAACATCTGGTCGCTCCCCTGGCGGAGCGGATGCGCCCAAGAACTCTCGAAGAGTTTATCGGACAAAGTCATTTTCTCGGGGTTGGAAAACTCCTCCGTCGCGCTATTGAAGCGGACCGTGTTTCTTCCCTAATCCTCTATGGCCCGCCGGGAACAGGCAAGACCTCTTTGGCTCAAGTCATCGCGGCTACAACCACGTCTCGCTTTATCCGCATTAATGCCGTCACGTCAGGCGTTAAAGAGATTCGTGAAATCACTTTGCAGGCTGCGGATGACCTTCACCTTTACGGGAAACGTACCTTGGTTTTCTGCGATGAAGTTCACCGCTTTAATAAAGGGCAGCAAGATGCACTCCTGCCTGCTGTTGAAAACGGCGCCATAACCTTCATCGGAGCCACAACGGAGAACCCCTTTTTCGAACTTAATTCCGCACTCCTTAGCCGTTCCACTCTTTTCCGTTTTGAACTTCTCATTCCTTCCGAAATCCGCTTGGGACTGGATAACGCCTTGAAAGATACCGAACGTGGCCTCGGCCGCTATCAAGTAGAGATTACCCCTGAAGCTTGGGAACACTGGATCAATTTTGCCAACGGGGATTTACGGCGCGCTCTTAACGCCTTAGAGTTAGCCGTTCTCACTACCCCGCCGGAAAACGGTGTTCGCCGTATTTCCCTCGAGCTTGCCGAAGAATCAATTCAGCAAAGGTCCCTCCGGTTCGATAAAGCGGGGGATAATCACTATGACATCATTTCCGCATTTATTAAAAGTATGCGTGGCTCAGACCCTGATGCCGCACTCTACTGGCTGGCCATTTTATTGGAAGCCGGCGAAGACCCCCGTTTCATCATGCGCCGGATTATTGTCCATGCCTCCGAGGATGTCGGCCTTGCTGACCCGACGGTCATGCTTCAGGCTCATGCAGCCGCCAACGCGCTCGAATGGCTTGGCCTACCTGAAGCAAGGATTCCCATAGCCCAGGCTGTTCTAGCCATTGCCAACGCTCCAAAAAGCAATAGCGCTGTCGCGAGTATCGACCGCGCTCTTGCCTATGTAAAAAACCACCCAACCGGGGAAGTTCCCGCTCATCTGAAAGATCACAGCTACCCCGGCGCTGACAAATTAGGACACGGGCAAGGGTATCTCTACCCTCACGCCTACCCCAACCACAGAGTCGAACAAACCTATCTTCCCCCAAACGTCCAAGGTCAAACTTTTTACATCCCTTCGGGAATGGGAAAAGAACGATAACGAGCCATGCCCTCCAAAGCGGGGAAGAGCTCCAGAATGCAAAAGAACCACGTTAGGTGTGGTTCTGTGCGGCCAATTAACTTGGCAAAAAGCGTATCTGTTCACCTAGAATCAGAGATAAGCATTGAACATATTAATCAGATCCTGTTTTCCACGGAAGCCAACGATTTTGTCAACCATCTTGCCCCCTTTAAAAATCCCCAGAGTGGGTATACTCATCACTTGATATTGCTGCGCTATTGGACTATTTTCATCTACATTAAGTTTCCCTATGACCATTTGACCGAGATACTCATCGGCAAGTTCTTCGACTACAGGAGCTACCATGCGACATGGACCACACCATGAAGCCCAAAAATCTACCAACACCAATTGCTCAGACTTCAGAACATCCGACTCGAAGTTTGCAGTAGTAAAGGTTTTTACATTTGTATCCGCCATAATAAATTCCTCCTAATTAGTCGAATATAACTCACTTAATAAATTTGGTCAGCACTCCGACAAGTTCTTCAATCGCGGCTTCCTGGTCACTGCTTTCAACCGCCTTTCGTATACATCCCCGTGAATGATGTTCGAAGACAATAGTACCCACCCGGTTAATCGCGGCGCGGACTGCGGCTACTTGTATTAACACATCAACACAATACTTGTCTTCGTTAACCATGCGTTGAATTCCTTTGACTTGACCTTCAATTTTATTGAGCCTGCGAATGAGATCCTCTTTAGATTCTGAATAAGAGGTTGAATTGTGCATGCCACGCATTCCTCCGATACCCTAAGGGGGTAATCATGCTGCTATTATAGCTAATAATCCCCTCCCTTGTCAAACAATTTTTAATGTCTTAATATGCAATTCCTTCAGTTGTATGTCCGCCACCTTCGAAGGAGCCTGAGCCATTAAATCTGAAGCGCTTTGCGTTTTTGGGAAGGCGATTACGTCTCGAATATTATCCTTTCCCGTTAAGAGCATAATCATCCTGTCAAGCCCAAAAGCGATTCCGCCGTGGGGTGGGGTTCCGTATTCAAAAGCTTCCAGCAGATACCCAAATTTGCCTTTCGCTTCTTCCTCAGAAAATCCCAACAATGTGAAAATCTGCTCCTGAATCCCTCGCCGATGAATCCGAATACTCCCTCCTCCAAGCTCTGTGCCGTTGAGCACCAGATCATACGCTTTAGCCCGAACGCTAAGCGGTTCCGCTTCCAGGAGCGGTAAATCTTCATCCATGGGCGCCGTGAAAGGATGATGAATTGCAATGCAGCGTTGTTGCTCCTCGTCATATTCCAAAAGCGGGAATTCGGTAACCCATAAGAAATTCAGCGCATCTTCCGGAATAAGCTCTAATCGTTTGGCCAATTCCAAACGGAGATGACCTAGGGCATCCGAAACGATCGGGTAGGTATCGGCAATAAAGAACAAGATATCGCCTGTCTCGGCACGCATGCGTTCAAGCAAAGCGCTCATTTCCAGCTCTGTAAAGAACTTGGCAATGGGTGATTTTATCCCTTCCTCAGCCAAAACGATCCAGGCCAAGCCCTTCGCCCGATAAGCGCTGACAAACTTCCCAAGGTCGTCAATCTCGCGGCGTGGCAGTCCTGAACACCCTTTGGCACAGATGCATTTCACACTCCCGCCCTTAGCCACCGCATTGGCAAACACCTTGAATCCCGTCCTGCCCACCAGATCTCCCACGTCAATCAGTTCCATGCCGAAGCGCGTATCCGGCTTATCCGATCCATAACGATCCATTGCTTCCTGATAGGTTAGACGCGGGAAGGGCAGGGTTACTTTCTTGCCCATCGTTTCTGAAAAAATCCGCACTATTAATTGTTCCATGATCGGCAGGATATCTTCCACTTCCACAAAGGACATCTCCACATCCAGCTGGGTGAATTCCGGCTGACGATCCGCTCGGAGATCTTCATCCCGGAAACAACGGACAATTTGAAAATACTTTTCCAGCCCTCCAACCATGAGGAGTTGCTTATAGATTTGCGGGGACTGGGGTAAGGCATAAAATTCCCCTGGGTGAACGCGGCTTGGAACGAGATAGTCGCGCGCCCCTTCGGGTGAGGATTTGATCAGCATCGGAGTTTCGATCTCATAAAAGCCTTGCCTGTCAAAGAAATTACGCATAATTTGGGTGACTTGATGCCGAATCTTGAACACAACCTGCATCTCAGGACGGCGCAAATCCAGATAACGGTATTTGAGGCGTACGGTTTCTTCCACATCGACTTGATCCACAAGATAGTAGGGCGGTGTTTTAGCTCCGTTTAAGACCTCCAAGGACTCTGCAATAACCTCAATCTCTCCTGTCGCCAAGTTCGGATTAATCATTCCCTGAGGCCGGGCGATCACTTTACCTAAAATAGAGACTACATACTCTGAACGAAGGCTTTCCGCAAGGGCAAATCCCTCTCCTATTTTCTCCGGGTCAAAGACAACCTGAACAATACCTGAGCGATCCCGCAAATCGACAAAAATCAATCCTCCATGGTCTCGACGTCGCTGAACCCAGCCCAGTAAACGAACGACCTCTCCGACTTTACTTAACTCCAACTTCCCATTTTCAACCCGTTCTGAAAATATTGTCATGCCTAAACCCCTCTCCGATACATCTTGATAATTTCCTGGACGGCCTTAATGAGTGGCAGCGTGATTTGTTCTCCTAACGTTAAATCCCGAATGAGGAGCACTTTTTGCTCCAATTCTTCTTCCCCCAGAATGAGAGCATACCTGGCTCCTTGGCGGTTAGCCGCTTTCAGCTGGGTTTTCAAACTTCGATTAAGCAGATCAATACTCACGGGTATACCTTGAGTTCTTAAGGCGCTAAGGAGCGAAAATCCCTCGATCTGGGCTTTCTCACCCAGCGCAATCAGCATGGCGAACAACCTTGATTTTCCCTCGGGAAGTATATTCTGAACCTGGAGCGCCGCTAAGACTCGCTCCAACCCCATAGCAAAACCGAAGCCTGGCGTTGGAGGGCCGCCGATTTCTTCCACCAGCCCATCATACCGGCCACCTCCACAGATGGCGCTCTGCGCTCCGATTTCTTCCGCCATAACTTCAAAAGCTGTCTTTGTGTAATAGTCCAGTCCCCGTACTAAGCGCGGATTAACTCGATAAACTACCCCTGCAGCTCCTAATAAGGCAAGCACTCTCCCAAAATGGGTACTGCAGTCCTCGCAAAGGGTATCACAAGTTGTCGGGGCCCCTATCGTCGCAGCTTGACAGTTAGGGTTCTTGCAATCCAGGATGCGCAAGGGATTGCGCTCAAATCGGTCCTGACAGTCCTTACAAAGATCGTCCCGTCGTGAGGTCAAAAAATCCTGGAGTTGTGCCCGGTGCTTTGTCCGACAAACCGGACAGCCTACCGAATTAACATGGACTTCAAGCTGGTTAAGTCCGAGCCGTTGATATAAGTTCCACACTAAACTAATTACTTCGGCATCAACAACTGCTTGGTCTGCACCTAACACCTCAACTCCGAATTGGTGAAACTGGCGAAAGCGACCACTTTGCGGTCGTTCATAACGAAACATCGGGCCAATATAGTAGAGCTTAACGGGTTGGGGTTGTCCGTAAAGCTTGTCCTCAACATAAGCCCGACAGACAGAAGCTGTCATTTCCGGACGAAGGGTCATCGAACGGTCCCCTTTGTCTAAAAAGGTGTACATCTCTTTCTTAACGATATCGGTTGTTTGTCCGACACCCCGCTGAAAAAGTTCCGTTGCTTCAAACATCGGTGTACGAATCTCTTCATACCCATATTCGCGGCAAACTGTTCGGATGATTTCCTCAAGATATTGCCATTGTTCAACCGTTCCCGGCAACAGATCCTGGGTCCCTTTGGGACGCTGAATCGCCATATTCCATTCCTCCCTGATCTCTGAATTTTCTCAAATAAAAAAGCCCTCGTTCCCTGTTTTGCGCAAGGGACGAGAACTTCTCGTGGTGCCACCCTAATTGACGGAATTTTTCCGCCCACTTTACAGTCGGTAACGAGACTAGCCGTCGTGAAAAATACTCCCTTTTAGGTGTCCTGCTGAGTATCTCCCAGGCTTGTTCCAGTCTGGCAAGCCCTCCCTGAAGAAAGAGTGACCCAGGATCTTTCCAAAAGGTAACACGAATATTTTACACATTGATGATCAATTATCTTTCATTCTATTAAGATAATCAGCATTTGTCAATAAATACACTGGGTCTCCGGCAGGGCAACGTCAAAGTTGATAAGGAAAAATCTTACGCCAAACTTGATGCAAATATTAACCAGGTCGTTTGCGTAAATCCTGTGTAAATCGGCAGCCCATGGTTAATTGTTTAAATGCTTGACAATTGATAGCAATGATACTGTCCCTTCCGAAAAAAGTATATGGTCATCCACTATGACCAATCTTATTGTCTTCTCTAAACTTGAGACCATAAATATTCCTCCTCTCATGATAATAGACTCTCGGCATTCGCCGAAGCAGTTGGGACAAGGGTTTCCTTGAACCAACCTTATAGCATTCCTCCTACTTTAGTGGGAGGAATTTTGCTTTTTCATTGAGTTAAACTGGAAATTCACAAGATGAAACCTAATGGCCACGACAACCTCCAAAATCGTCAAAAATGGCGTTGTGTAATTTTCCCGTTTCAACTCCCGTAATACCGAGAGCCTATCAGTACAAAACTATTGTAAGGGATGATATTCCCTCACACTTAAATTCGCCAAATAGCCCTTCAAACCCTTGTAATTACTGGATTTTCTCGTTATTTTAGCAAGCCCTAATTATGATAAATTCCCAAATAAAATGGGGTTGTAACAAACTGAAAAACAAGTTTTGTTACAACCCCCTTCTGCATTGTCTTCATTCCGGGGTGGCTGTCTAGATATTACCCAACAAGAACTTTCACCTTGCAAGAAGTACCAAGCTTTGCTTGGCGCATTAACGTTTTGAGGGTTTGCGACGTGTCCCAACCGCATGCATCATCCTCTAAGTGTCGGGAAAACCATGTTGTACTAAACCGCTGCGCGGCGGCTTTTTGACGCTCTAATTCATATTTTTCAAATTTTATGTTAATATATGGGACATTGACCATTTAATTTGCCTCAGTCAGATAAATAGAAACTATTTTCAACATCCGCGCCAAGGATGGCGCGGCCTTGCACGATATGTCGTAGAACGTCCAGGAGCTTGCGACGCGTCATAATTCTAAGTGTCGAAAACTCCGTGTTAACTGATGTCGGACGCCCCATGACTCAGAGCAAGACATGGATAGCTTGCCCCCTAGAATTCGAAATTAGGTTCAGAGCATATGTTATCAATTAAATTGTCAGCATTTCTTAACTGCTCATCAGTTCCGGATACTGCTATCCAACAACTCCCCTCAGCTCCACATACCCCTCCACCGGCAACAAGCTCATCTTCAGCTCCTGTTATTATTTGCATTGCTTCTAATTCAGTTATTATATTACCACTTACCGGTAAATACCTTAGCCCAGTTGAATTCATTGAATTTAGCTTTTTAGCAATACTATTTATCCTGCAATTCGCAGACAATTTCTTCCACTTTATTTGTGTTGATATGACAAGAAAAAACTTATAATGAATTGACTTAAAGACAAACCAAAACTAATTTTTCGTAACACAAATTAGGCTGGTCAAA
>JBAQLX010000391.1:0-5493 GCA_049302315.1 Desulfosporosinus sp. | reverse complement strand
GCCTTGCCCCTTTTATTTGTTCAATTCTTGCTGATTTTCCATTTCACTTATTCTTTGGTACACAGAGGACTAAGTATCCCGCATTCCAGAATGCCCAGCAATACTGCGCCTCCAAGCGACCGGGCCTTCTCGGTAATCGTCCAACAGTAGTCCTCATGCCCACGCGGATCAACATCCCCAATTTTAACATACCCAGCGATCGGAGTATCTGTACGCAATAAACCTCTTAGAACACCAGTGCATGGCGAAAAAACCTCTTCGGGTTGAACCCCATCATCTATCTCACCCAAGCTATCGCCTGCCGAAACCTGTTCCCCGATAGTCCGCTTTGCTCTAAAGATTCCAGCCTTGGTCGAATAGAGCACACGTTCTCTTGTTAAACCAGCCACTTCTCCCGGAATGCCCGTATTCGGCTGAGCCGCTCCTTCATAGATCAGCCGTCCCAGGTGATGCCCACGGTTTGTTTCCACGACGACATCGACATCAACTCCCGCCATAAAACCAGGCCCTAAACCAAATGTCCTCAGAGCCATGCTCCGTTTTGTTCCCAAGTTACGTTTGGCCAGGATCGCATCCACCAAAACCAACGGCTTCAGCCAGAACAAACTCTTCAACTCAGGATCGACCAAAACTGGTATTTCTCCGGCCCGCCAAGCTGCTTCACATTCCTGAAGATCATCGACCCGACTCGCCGGAACCCCTTCAACTTGCCATCGTCCTTCCGGCACAGCCGTCCCAAAACAAACCGGCCAACGAACCATAAGGGGCTTAGCCACTTCCGTCATCACTACTCGAAATCCTGCTTTTGCCAGCACCCAACCCACCCCGGAGGCTTGTTCCCCAGCCCCGCGAACTAAAACCACCGGTCCATTCATGACAAGTTGGTTCTTCATTCGCTCAATTCCCCCTTCTTGTTTTGTCCCAGCAAAGCAACTTCCAGCCTCTGACATCAGACCTCAAACTTCAGACTTCGGACTTCGAACTTCAGACTTCAGACTTCGGACTTCAAACTTCGAACTTCGAACCTCGAACTTCGAACCTCGAACTATGCCTCACTCTCCCGCTTTTCTTTCAGGGCGCGCCAAACTTTTTCAAACGTCAGTGGCAAACTGTTGACCCTTACACCCATAGCGTCATAAATCGCGTTGGAGAAACAACCCATAGTGGGATTGGTGGCTCCTTCACCGACTTCCTTTGCCCCCCATGGTCCGGCAGGCTCATAGCTTTCAACCAGTTCGGAATGAATTATCGGCATGTCGAGAGCAGTAGGCAACATATAGCCACCTAAATTTGGATTAAGGATTTTCCCCTTATCATCAAACATAACCTCTTCCCAGATTGACTCTCCCATACCCATATATAAGGCTCCGTGTACTTGTCCGTGAAGTTGCATGGGATTGATCACCATTCCACAATCGTGGACGTCCCAGATTTCGCGCACATCAATTTCTCCCGTTTCCTCATCGATTTGAACCTCGGTAATTTGAGCACAATAGCTGTAAGCCGGCGAAGTCCCCACTGCGGCTCCTTTAAACGTTCCACCTAAACGGGGCACAACATAAACTCCCCGTCCAAGAAGAGGACCACGTAGGGCGAAGAAACGCGTGGCTGCTTCCTCAAAGGTAATTGTTTTGGCCTTAGGACGGGATTTGGAGGAAATAATTCCCAAGCGACATTCCAAGTCGTCAGGGGGCAAGCTCATCATCGTCGAAGCCATGTCCAGAATCTGTTTTTTAATTTCTTCTCCGGCCAGCTTACAAGCGGTACCAGACATCAAAGTCTGCCGACTGGCATAGGCCCCAAAATCATGAGGAGTTGTTTCTGTATCTGCAGCGATTATTTTCATGTTTTCGTAGCGGTAACCCATACCCTCAGCAGCCATCTGACAAAGGATAGTATCTGAGCCCTGTCCAATATCAGTTGCGCCGGTATAGAGAGTAGCCGCACTACCGTCCTCAGCAACCTTAATCATCGCCGCAGATTGAGGTAAGTCCGTTCTATAAATAGGATAACCGGCTCCCGAGACAAAACTCCCGGTGGCAACCCCAATACCCCTTCCCTTGGGCATATTACCCTTCTTCTCACGCCAACCTGAAATTTCGCCCGCTTTTTCCAAACACGCTTTTAACTCACAAGAATTAATTATGAAATCATTAGCCGTAACCGTATCGGGCATACGGCAGTTACGAAGTCGTATCTCCAGAGGATCTATACCCAGTTCCTTGGCAATGTTATCCAAATGACTTTCATAGGCGTACTTGGGTTGGGGTGCGCCATGACCACGTTGGGCCCCGCAGGCTGGTAAATTAGTATAAACCCTAAATAGATCAAATTTGTAATTATCAAATTGGTAAGTAAGGGTGAGCAGAGCACCGGCATAGTAAGCGCTGGCAATACCTAAACTGGTATAAGCCCCACCGTCCATCACGAAATTGGCATGCACACCGAGAATCTTTCCGTTTTTGTCAACCCCGGAGGTCACTTCCATGTACTCCTTATGACGGCCGCGATTATGAGCAAACATTTCATGCCGATCATAGAATGTTTTGACCGGACGACCGGTTAGTTTAGAGAGTACGGCCCCGGCAAATTCCAAGCCGGTAGGTTCCAGCTTACCGCCGAAACCACCACCGACGTAAGTCTTGATAATGCGGACGTCACCCATTTTCAGCCCAAACTCCCGGGCAATGTAATGTTGGAAATAATGGGGCGACTGAGTGCTCGAATAAATAGTCAGCTTGTTATCTTTCCAAATGGAAACCGCCGAATGTGGTTCAATAGGCGCCTGGTAAGTGCGCTGTCCCACAAAGTAATCGGTTCGAACATAGAACGCCTCTGCAAAAGCTTTATCCACGTCACCGAAGTTTTGATGAATTTCGGTGTTTATATTGCGTGGATATTCATCGTGAACCTGAGAAGCCCCTTCGTCCATAGCATGCAGTGGATCAAGTACGGCAGGAAGAACCTCGTACTCTACCTTGATCAATTTCAAGGCTCTATAGCAGGTTTCCTCATCAATGCAAGCTACAGCGGCCACTTTGTCACCGACAAAACGAACCTTGTCACTGCAAAAAATATTTTCATCCCAGCGGGCTGGGCTAATGCCATATTTTAGGGTGGGTACGTCCTTATGGGTAATTACAGCTTTAACACCCGGTAATTTTTCAGCTTCCGATGTGTCGATGCTTAAGATCTTTGCATGAGCATAAGGACTACTCAAAATTTTGCCAAAAAGCATATTGGGAAATTTTAAGTCACCCGTATATTTGGCTGCCCCCGTTGCTTTTTCCCGACCATCAATTTTAGGTACGCTTTTGCCAATTACAGCATAGTTATCACCCATTGCTTATCACCTCTTTATCATTAGGTTCCTCTGTAGCTTTGAGGATGGCCTTGACAATGTTCACATATCCCGTACACCTGCACAGATTACCCGCAATGGCTTCCCGAACCTCCTGCTCATTGGGATGAGGATTTCCGGTTAACAGTGCCTTGGCCGAAAGAATCATCCCTGGGGTACAATATCCACACTGAATAGCGCCGTTGTTAATAAACGATTCCTGAACTTTATCCAGCTCAGCACTTTCAGCAACTCCTTCGATGGTCGTGATTTTTCTTCCGTCAGCTTCAACAGCCAAAATTATGCATGAATTAACCGGTTTGCCCTCCAGGAGAACAGTGCATGAGCCGCAATCACCAAGTTCACAGCCTTTTTTGGTCCCCGTAAGGTCTAGTTCATCTCGTAAGACATTAACAAGCATAGTGTTGGCTTTAACTACCCGCGTGTAATCATCCCCGTTAACATTAATGGTGATCATGAAGTGATTAATACCATGTTTATCGGTAATAACTTGTGACATTTTCTTCTCCCTCCCTTCCTTAGACATGCCCCTCGTTTATTGCCTTGCGCAACGCTCGTCTAGTAAATACGCGTATTAGGTCACGACGATATTCTGCAGAACCTCGAATATCCGAAATGGGTTTGCTTTCGCCGGAAGCAATCACCCCAGCTTCGGCCAGCAGGTCATCACTAATGGTTTTCCCCCGTAGAAAGTTTTCCGTTTCGCGGGCCCGCATCGGGGTTGGAGCCGCAGCGCCAATTGTAATCTTCGCTTCCGTAATTGTATCCCCGTTTACGGTTACGGCCACGGCCAGGCCAACGACAGCTAAAGCCCCGGACCGGCGTAAACCGAACTTGATATAGTTACTCCCGGTTGATGCTTGATCAGGAATAACAATTTCTGTTAAAATCTCATTATGAAACATTAAAGTCTTCATTGGACCAGTAAACAAATCTTCCAATAACATCCTTCTTGCGCCGTTGGTTCCAACAAGCTTAATTGCAGCTCCCAAAGCGATAAGAATCGGGGGAAGATCCGCCGAAGGAACTGCACTACCAAGATTACCCCCTACAGTCCCAATATTTCGAATCTGGTTAGAGGCCATATGATGCGCAGCTTCAGAAACAGACAAGTATTTATCATTTAAGATTGGAGAATTAACTAAATCATTGTGCGTTGCTCGAGCCCCGATAACAACACCTTTCCCGGGAACGTATTCGATTTTTGTAAGATCATCTAATTTTTTCAAGGAAATAAGAACTTCTGGAGTCAGACGTCCTTCTTTCATTTTTGGAATAACATCCGTACCGCCAGCCAGGACCATGGCTTTGGAACCAAAACGCTCAAGCGCTTCGCATGTTTCTGCTAAACTATCTGGCGCATAATAATCAAAATCAGGTAGGTACATTTTAATCCCCTCCTCAAATAAAAAGATTGGGTCTCATGTCTTAGGTAACACAAAACAC
The DNA here is from genome assembly GCA_049302315.1 of Desulfosporosinus sp. Taxonomy (GTDB): domain Bacteria; phylum Bacillota; class Desulfitobacteriia; order Desulfitobacteriales; family Desulfitobacteriaceae; genus Desulfosporosinus. The sequence goes on along the minus strand of JBAQLX010000391.1, from coordinate 686 downwards.
CTTGCGTTCTTTATAGGAAACGCCGTTTCCTTCTGTGTTTTTATTCTACCATATAGTCTTCTTAATAAAAAGGCACACTACGCCGAACGGTAAGAATTTACCTGTGATCAGTTTAAATTCTCCTTCCAAAGGAAACTCGCAAACATTCCAAGCATGATTACTTTCATCGACACTTAAGCCCTAGAAGTTCTTATTGGCATGTCATAATCATGCTAATTGAATCTAGGGCTATCTCCTTTTATTATACCATTTTTCATATGTGGTTTATTCGGGTTGTCACTGGAGCAGCTAAACGTCCCATCGGCAGGGATTTAGGTGCGGTGAGTTAATTCGATCCACAACCTTTAATTCTATCCAATCGTAAGACTCCCACTTCTACAAGTGGGAGTGGTTCCCCGTACTCTGCTTCGGTGGGGGTAGACTCCGACTTCGCCGCTAAGAATTCCTTTTGGGACGTGCGGCTTCGGAGAAACCCTCCACTGGAGACTTTCGTCACCGAAGTCTCGATGTTCAACGTTTATTGAACGAGTTCACTAACCCAGAAATTCGGTTATTTCCCTGGCTGATTCTTTGGCAGCCTCTGCTGCTAAGCGCATCTTATCAATGTAAAAGAATTACTAAATCCTACAATATATATAGACGCTAAAAACATACCCCGTTTATCAAGCAGCGCTACACTCACAGCG
>JBAQLX010000390.1:0-5446 GCA_049302315.1 Desulfosporosinus sp. | reverse complement strand
GCTTTGGTTCCAGTGGTTGTGGAAGCCGCTCAGACGGGCGACGTTATCTCTAAATTGATTCTGGATGAGTCCGGCCAAGCTTTAGGTTTATTAACGAGGGCTCTCCTGCGGAAAACTAAAGTCTTGGATGTGGGCTTGGCTGGAGGAATTGCTACACATATTTGGGAATTTATTGAACCATCTTTTCGCTCCACTGTTCAAGAGGAGTTCCCTGCCCTCCAAATACTGAAGCCATACTATTCCCCGGCCGTTGGAGCAGCCCTCTTGAGCTTGATCAGCCAAGTACGGCACATCGAATTTTAAGGAGGAGTTTGCGATGAAGTTCCCTCACGGTTGGGAACTACATGTCTCAAGAAGGGAGCGATTTATTTGGGGTTCCGTTTCGTATGCGGTCGCGCTGGAACAGGCAAGAGCACCTTATGTTTGGAAGAAATTCGCCGAGAACTTCGTCTCAAGCCTTGGGGAGCGCCGCTGATCCTCCTCGTCCCCGAGCAGGCAACCTATCAGATGGAAGTAGCCTTAGCCAATACGCCTGATTTAGGCGGCAGTTTGCGAGCCCAGGTCTTGAGCTTTCGACGGCTGGGCTGGCGAGTGTTTTCGGAAACCGGGGGAGGGCAAAAAGTCCTAATCGGTGCGCTTGGCAAACGGATGCTCCTGCGTCGAATCCTCTTAAAGCATCGTCTTCATTTAAAAGCATTCGCCCGATCCGCTACCCGGCCCGGTATGGCTAATCTCCTCGCTCAAGCGATTGGAGAATTTAAAACTTACCGGATTACCCCGGATGATTTACGGAAAGTTAAAGATGCAAATGGACTATTATTGGATAAACTCCAAGACTTAGCCCTTATTTATGAAGAATTTCAAGCAGCTTTAGGACAAGGAATCCATGATCCTGATGATGAACTATCGGTTTTGGCGGAAAAGATCCCTTATGCACCCCTTATCCAAGGGGCGCAGTTTTGGGTGGACGGTTTTACGGGATTTACCCCTCAGGAATTAGAAGTCTTAAAAATCATCATGACTACGGCCAAAGAAGTTGTCATCACTTCCCCACTTGATCCGGTTTTGCTGGCAGATGAACGCCAGCTGGAAGCGGGGCCCTTTAAAATGGGAGAGGAATTATTTGCCGGTCCTTGGCATACTTATCAAGATTTACAACGTCTTACCGCCGAGACCGGCGCCCTTTTACACCCTTCCACCATGTTTAAGAATGCGAAACGCTATAAACATCCCTGGCTCCGGCATTTGGAAAAATATTTCTTTACTTATCCGACCGTGGCTTACGGGGATGTTCAGTCTTACGCGGTATTGTCCACCCTCAAGGAGTTCCCAGCTAGTCCGGAGAGTACCCCAGGGGAAGGAATTCAGATCCTTTCAGCCGTCAACAGGCGGACTGAAGTGGAAGGTATTGCGCGGGAACTACGACGTTTAGCCAGGGATGAAGGACTCTGCTGGAATGAAATGGCGGTCATGACTCGCGACCTCACAGGCTATCATGAGCTGATTACACAGGTGTTCACGGCCTATGAGATACCTCATTTTTTAGATCATAAACGTTCTGTCCTTCATCATCCCCTGATTGAGCTGATTCAAGCCCTACCTGAAGTGGCGGAGAGCCATTGGGCTTACGAACCACTTTTTCGCTGTTTGAAGACGGACTTTTTCCCACTTCCACGGGATACCATCGATCGTCTGGAAAACTACGTGCTGGAACACGGAATACACGGAGAGGGCTGGAATAGGAACGTGGCGTGGAGATACCATCGTCAATGGTCTCTGGGGCAAAATGAGGCCCAACTTGCCAGCGAGCTTAAGTTTCAAGCGGAGCTTAACTCCTCTAGGCAGACTGTTTATAATTTACTAGGCCCATTTATCCAAAGGGTCAGACCGAGCAGTCAAACTGACCGGTTAACTGTACGGGAAGTTACTGAAACTTTGTATGCCTTCTTAGAAAAGCTTGATGTTCCAACGACCTTAAAGAAGTGGTCAGAAAAAGACCAAGCCATGGGAGAACTCAGCTTGGCCAAGTTACACGAACAAATCTGGGAAGCCGTCATCCAGGTCTTGGATGAAATAGTCGCCGGATTAGGGGAAGAATGTTTGGAGCTTGAGGACTATGCTTTAATTCTTGCTTCCGGGATCGAAGCGATCGAACTCGGGCTGATTCCCCCTGGACTTGACCAAGTCCTAGTGGGGTCATTGGATCGTTCACGGAATCCAGAAGTTCGGGTTCTCTTTCTGCTTGGTGCTAATGAGGGTGTACTTCCTGCTCGACCTGACTCCGCCGGCGTACTTGATGCCGAGGAAAGGGAACAAATGGAGAAAGCAGGGGTCGCTCTGGCTCCGCAAGGGAAGGCGCAGACGTTCAAAGAACAATTCTTTATCTATACAGCACTCACCCGAGCTACAGAACGACTTGTTGTCTGTTATCCCTTGACTGACGAAGAGGGGAAAGGGCTGGCGGTTTCGCCTGTTGTCACCCGGCTTACGAAGCTTTTCCCGCTTTCGGCGAGCTTCCTGGGAAATCAGGAGGACATTAACCTCATTTGTCAAGCTGATTCTGCCCTGCAAGCCTATGCCGAACAACTACGAATGTTGCGCAAAGGGGAACTGCTTTCCCCCCTTTGGGAGGCTACAGAAATGTGGCTGACTCAGGATCCTAGCCGTCAAAATCAAGTGAAGCGCTTGCAGTCCAGTATCTTGGACCAAAATCAGGAAGTTAGGATTCAACGCCCCCTAGCGCGCCGTTTATACGGTAGACGACTAAAGGCCAGTGTTTCTCGTTTAGAACAATTCGCCAAGTGCCCTTTTGGGCATTATGCCCAATACGGTCTGACGCTTCGTGAAAGGTCTAACTATCAGCTATCGAGCCCGGATATAGGTGAATTCTTCCATGCTCTCCTGCATGATTTCGCAATCCAATTGCAGAAACGGGGCTTAGACTGGGGAAAATTAACCAAGGAAGAATCCTGGACACTAGTCAGTGAACTGGCGGAGCAGCTCGCCCCAAGTCTGCAGCATGAGATCCTCCTAAGCAGCGCCCGCTATCGCTATTTAACTCATAAACTCAAACGAACCGTTCATCACGCTGTGCGAGTGCTCGGAGAGCATGCCCGGCGAGGGATATTTATGCCGATTCAGCTGGAAGTGGGTTTTGGCCCGTCAGAAACGCTCCCTGGGGTCGACATCCCGTTATCAGAAGACGATGCACTCCTCATACGCGGGCAAATCGACCGTGTCGATGCCGCGTTCCTAGATGGAAAAGTGTATTTGCGGATCCTTGATTATAAATCACGCGAATTATCCTTAACGCTGGATTCCATCTATTATGGATTAAATCTTCAATTGCTTACATATTTGGATGTCGCTTTGCATGGAGCTGAAGTCTTGCTAAATACGACTTCAACTTTGCCCTTCCTGGAAACAAGTTCCGAAAACGCAGGGGTTGAAGGTGCAACAGAAATGGATACTGTCTTTCCGCAGAAAATTCCGGCAGGTTTTCTGTATTTTCCCGTGCTGGAACCCCAGCTGGAGGAGAAAATTCCCCTCAGCCCGGAAGAGTTGGAACAGCACCGCGTCAAAGCCGTCAAAGTCAGCGGGTATTTATTAGCTAATCCACGCGTCCTGGAAGCCATGGATGCTTCATTTGGTACAGGGCAATCCGATTTACTCGGGCTCAAATTAAAGAAAGACGGGACCTTCAAAAAAGGATCAAACGTCCTGAGTGAGGATCAGTTTTCCCTGCTCAGTGACTACCTTCATCAAAGGTTCCGTCAGACGGGTGAAGAAATCTTCAACGGTGATATTTCCCTCTCCCCTTACCGGCGAGGGAAGAGTACGGGATGTCAGTATTGCTCCTATAAACCCGTCTGCCACTTTGACCCCTACCTGCCGGAAAACCGCTACCGAGACCTGCCTGTCTTAAAGGAAGAGGAGATCTGGAGGCGCCTGGAAGGTAGTGAGGCAGAAATAGGGGAAAAGCGAGGCAATCCATAAAAAGGGGTGTCATTTTGGTATTCTCCAGCTTAATCTTTTTATGTGTTTTCCTACCTGTAACTGTTTTCTTTTACTAAGGTAAGTTGGGCATATCCGCCATGAGGTTGTACCAATTTGTAGAAATTTCCTTCTCGCTGAGATAGATTTTTGTTTCGCTCATCTGGCTTAACCTCTCCTCTGCTCTTTTTAATTGTTTACATGAAATTATTTGTATTATTCGAGGATTTCAATCATATTCCTGCTAATTAATTCGGGAAAATAGTGATTTCAATTATTTTGGGCTGTTTTTAGTGTTGGGTGCTATTTTGGTATACTTTGAAGTGAGCGAATCCAGATTGCTTTAAAAAGTTTACTTGACTTCGAAATATAAAAGAGCTATTATAGACTTATAAAGAAGTCAATTGACTATGTTATATGAATGCATGGATATATTAGACGTAATATTGATGTAAGGTTGTGTTTAAATGTCGGAAGATGAAAAAATTAAGAAAGTCGCTCAAGCTGAGGCAATTGACGCAGGGGTTACGGCTGGAGGCTCTTTAGGAGCAATTGAAATGATTTTAGGGGGTACCGGGGGTCCTTTGTTTTCTAAGTTTAGTGATAATAAAGGCATACCGGATATAGAGTTAATGGCATCACAAATTGTTCAATTAGGTACAAGTAACTCCATTGGGCCCATAATTGGTGTGAATGATCAGGCTTTCGAGGTTGCAACAATTCAGAACTGGGTAAAACGTGGCATTATTGAAAGTCCAGAGGGTAAGAAGTATCTACCACAACAAGTGGCTAGAATCCTAATGACTCACGATCTTAAGGTTATGTTTGAATTAAAAGAGGCCAAAGAAATTATTGACTTTGGGGAGTCTATATCAGATTTCACATTAGTTGAGTTATATGAATACCATTTATCTCTATTTAGTGAGGTTGAGAAACTAACCCCAGGCCTAAATGTTCTTTACAGTAGAGCATTAGAAATAATTAGAAATAAAAGGAATCCTTCGGAAAATGATATTAAGGCATCAACATTTATGACATTCCTAACAATATCCAAGTGGGCAAGTTTTACCAGAGACCTCATTCTGAAGTGGGTTGAAGCACCTTCAACTGATGGGAGTGTAGAATGACTAAAAGGAAAGTAAGATATCAAAAAATTACTGAACTAAAATCCAAATAGGAGGGATTATTCAATGGCTAAAGCTATCATGGAAACTCTCTTGGAAACTGGCCCGAACACTAACTTAAACATTAGCGCCGGTGAAATTAGACAAGCTGGTGTTGATACTAGTGGTGTGTTCATGGGGGACCAGTACCGGGTAAAGAGAATTTGCACGAAGAAAGATAATGATTTAAAAGCCATTATGGCAGCTCACTTGGAAAAACGAGCTAGTGAGCAAGCTAGCTATTATATTTGAAAGCAAGATCATACTTTAGTATTAATATAGTCTCTTGT
>JBAQLX010000389.1:0-1666 GCA_049302315.1 Desulfosporosinus sp. | reverse complement strand
AAGCCAATGTTAGGTATATTAAGAAAACAGAATAAACTATTGCATAATTTCAAGAGGTAATACTGCATATGTTATCCATTTCGCCAGACGCAAAAGAGCTATTTCCTGATTTGAAAATAGGGCTACTACTGATTAGCAATATTAAGAATGCATATTTGAATGATAAAATGGCAATCGCGAAAGATTCTTTGATTGAAAATCTTAAGCAACACTATGGCTCATTATCTAGAAAAGAACTTGTTCAAACAGAAGTTCTCCAAGGATACTATTCATATTACAAAAGCTTTACAAAAACATACCATGTTTTACTGCAACTTGAGTCAGTTATTTATAAAGAGAAAGGAATTCCATTAGTATCACCAGTCGTACAATCAATGTTCATGGCTTAACTTAAAAATCATTTCCTGTCTTCAGTTCATGATTACTCAAAGATAGTTGAACCATTATATCTAGATCGTACTCTAGGTGGTGAGCATTTTACACTTTTCAATGGGGAACAGAAATCATTAAAGAAAGATGATCTTTATATAAAAGATACAAAAGACATTATATCAAATGTTCTAAATGGAATGGATGAAAGAACAAAGGTAACATTAGGTACTCATACTGCTATGTATAACGTATATGTTCCATTTTCTATTGATGATCAAAAGATTCTATCACATTTAGATGATATGGCCAATTATCTTAAGCTTAATGATGAAAGCATTATTATTGAAGAGAGATGTCTATATAAGTAATAGAATTGAATAAGTGGTACTTCACTCTGAAAAGTGAAATACCTAACAACTGCTTCAACCTTATAAATCCTTTGTCATGGTTCTTGCGAGTCGCTTCGCCACTTCGTGGCGTCGCTCCTTTACGCAAAAACCACCAAGCCTTCGCAGTAGCTCAGGCGCGGATTTAAAGGTTAAGCCAATGTTAGAAGGACCAGACTAGCTTTTTTTAATAGATGTTGCATCGGAGAAGTAGATGGAAGCTCCTATTGAAATTAGAAAGTTGTCTGAAAACGATCGTCACTCAGTAACATCAATCTTTGTAGAAGCTTTTTACAATCAATTACGAAAATTAGATAAGGATTCATCAAACCTTTATAAAATATTTTATAATACATTCTTGATTGACCATTACATAGGAGCATTTATTGATAACGAGCTTGTTGGATTTTTTGCTCTCACTGATGAATCTGAAAGATGTTTAAGAATTAATAAAAAGGATGTATATAATGTCATTAAAGGAGTTAAGGGATATTTTGCCTATAAAGCTCTAAAATCTGAATTCGAACATAAAATCATACTTAAAGAGTCTGGGTATACTATTGAGTCAGTGGTAACAAGTAAAAAGTATCAAGGAAGAGGAATTGCCACCATGTTGATGAATTATGCAATTGAAAATTATGAGTATCTTGAACTTGATGTGTTAGATATAAACAAAAGAGCATATGAAATCTATAAAAGAGTTGGATTTAAAGTGCTTAAAGAGAAATCAGTATTTCCAATATTTAGAAGAATAGTTGGCTATAATAAAAGAATATATATGTGAGGCTCTTGCAAAAGTCATAAGGTGAGCGAATTTTAATGAAAAGCGGGGACAGATCCTGTATAATGGAGTTGCTAAAACGACCAAAAACAGGAGGGAGCCCCCGCAATGAAAAGTATAACCGAAA
>JBAQLX010000388.1:0-1858 GCA_049302315.1 Desulfosporosinus sp. | reverse complement strand
TCGACAACCCGCTGGATTTTGATGTGCTGTCAAAACTGGGAGCTTCCATGGGCGCAGGCGACATGCTGATGATGGATGAAGATACCTGTTTGGTTGAGGTCGCCAGGTACTTCCTGGATTTCCTCTCCGGTGAGTCGTGCGGCAAATGCGTTCACTGTCGTGAAGGCGTCAGGCAGATGCTTAATATCCTGACCAGGATGACTGAAGGCAAGGGAAGAGAGGGCGATATCGAGCTTTTGGAAGAAATATCTTTTGTAGTCGGCGAAGCGGCCCTTTGTTCGTTGGGCAGGAGTGTTCAAAAACCTTTATTGAGCATGTTAGAATACTTTAGAGATGAGTTTGAGGCGCACATCAAGGAGAAGCAGTGTCCGGCGCATTTCTGCAAGGAACTGATCGCTTTAGAGGGAGCATGGAAAAATGAGTGAAATTACTTTACAGATTGACGGAAAAGAGGTCACGGTAAGGGAAGGCACGACCGTGTTTGAGGCTGCAAAACAAGCGGGAATATCGATTCCGACGCTTTGCTACCATGAGAAATTGAAACCTTATGGGGGCTGCCGCTTTTGCACGGTAGAAGCGGATGTGCGCGGCTGGACAAATTATGTGGCTGCCTGTCTTTATCCGGTGGCCAATGGTTTGGTCGTCAGAACCAGGTCGGAGAAGATAGATCGGATTCGCAAGATGATTTTGGAGCTATTGCTGGCGCATGCGCCGGATGCCTTTGATATGCAGGATTTGGCTAAAGAGTATGGAGCGGACAAAGACCGCTTTGAGAAAGATTCCTCGTTTTGCGTTCATTGCGGTCTCTGTGTCAGATACTGTGCCGAGGTTAAAAAGAAGAACGCCATAGTATTTGTGGACAAAGGAAAAACACGGGAGATCTGCTTTATTCCGGAGATAGCCTCCAAGGAGTGCTGGGAGTGCAAAGAATGTTTCCCGCTTTGCCCTACAGAGGCGCTGCAAGCGGCTTTCGTCTTATCCAGAGCGCTCGAGTCCTCACCGACTTCAATGGAGACCGCACCGGTGGAATAGGCAACGATCATTACCCTTACGGGACGGAATTAAAATACGAGTACTCTATGTAGTCAACTGTTCAGGATACTGGTTGAAGCGGTCCGCAGCGTCGGACCGCAGTCAATTGGCATTACATTAATTATGTGATAAGCTATTTTAAAAATAATCAATTAGAGGGGGATGAGAAGATAGAGCACACCAGTTATGTTGATCGATAATGGACCTGTGGAAGAAGTTTTGACTGTCTATGCCGGATTAAACACATTGGCTTAACCCCGGATTTCCACCGGGCTGTTGCAAAAAAGACAGTGAACTCGTTCAATAAAGATGTGAACAGGAGGTGTCGTATGAGTTATAATTTTATCAAGGTGAACAATGTGGATGGATTGATTTCCATAACCTTGGACAAACCGCCGCTTAATGTTTTGACTATTCCTATGATGAAGGAAATTGCCGATGCATTTGCGTGGGCCCAAGGGCAAACCGCTAAACTTATCCTCTTAAATGCCGAAGGGAAAGCCTTTTCAGCCGGTGTAGACGTTGCGGATCATACAGCTGATAAGGTGGACGAAATGATTAGTGTTTTTGACAGCATCTTCCATAATATGTATAATAACGATAAACCTATAGTGGCAGCCGTTAATGGCGCGGCTTTAGGCGGAGGATATGAACTGGTGCTTTTCTGTGATATGGTCGTAGCTTCGGAAAAAGCGAAGTTCGGACAACCGGAAATAGCTGTCGGAGTATTTCCGCCTATCGCTTCCTACATGCTTCCCAAATTAACCTCTATGCCCCATGCTATGGAATTGCTTTTGGGAGGCGAGGTCTTCAATGCCGCCAAGGC
>JBAQLX010000387.1:0-3308 GCA_049302315.1 Desulfosporosinus sp. | reverse complement strand
GTATAGTACCGTGGGTCAAATTGTCCGCGGGGCCGTTCATCTGCGGCCTGGTGTGATCGGGAGGATACACGTATGAAACGAACCGGAATTTTATTTTTCCCGGCCTTTGATTGGTCACTCGGCGCCTCCCATCCCGAACGGGAGGAACGTCTCCTCTATACGCAGGAACAATTGTTCGAAGAGGGGATTCTGGACTTACCGCAAATCAAACAGTACTCCCCCCGTGTTGCCTCTTTACATGAGGCGCTGCGGGCTCAAGCAATATTCCCCGACCCTGAGGCGCCTGCGGATTCCTTAGATGCCCACCTCATTGCCGCAGGGAGCGCCATCTTACTTGGCGAAGCACGTGTCCGCAGCGAGATTGCCAATGGCTTCGTCCTGGCCCGCCCTCCGGGACATCATTCCGGGGCAACAGTCTGGGGAAACCGCGGATTTTGCACACTCAATAATGAGGCTATTCTGGTGAATCATTTGCGGGCTCGCTTTGGAATCAAGAAGATCGCGATTGTCGATACCGATGTCCATCACGGGGACGGAACCCAGGATATTTTTTATCACGACCCGCAGGTTCTTTTTATTTCCCTCCATCAAGACGGGCACACACTTTATCCTGGCAGTGGCTTTATCGATGAAAATGGGGGTCCGAATGCCTGGGATCAGACGTTAAACATTCCACTGCCGCCTGGGACGGGAGATGAAGGGTATCATTACGTTCTGGAAAACTGGGTGTTACCGCGAATCCAGGCTTTTGCCCCGGAGCTGATTATTAACTCAGCCGGTCAGGACAATCATTTTACTGATCCCCTGGCCTCGATGAAGCTAACTGCCAATGGTTACGGGCGAATTACCGAACTTCTCCAACCGGATTTAGCGGTTCTGGAAGGGGGATATTCTATCGAGGGAGCTTTGCCGTATGTCAACCTAGCAATATTACTGGCCTTGGCCGGAGAAGATTACCATCATGTCCGGGAACCCAAGCAACTTGATCGTCCCGGTTTAACATTAGCTGAGTTAAAACCGTATCTTGAAGACCTTAAAAAACAACATCGGTCGCTTAAACCTCGCTTTACGGTTCGCAACAAACCCTTCTTCCCGAAGGGGAATTGGATTTATAGTCCTCGTTCCGTCTTTTATGACACGGAATGGTTTCAGGAAACCAGAAATGAATATATTCGAGAGTGCAGCCACTGTGGAGGTACCGTTTATCTTGAAGGCCAATGCAATCAAACCTCTGTGTTAGTGCGAATTCCGTTCCAAGCCTGCCCGGATTGCGAACAAGCGGGCTATGACCTTTGGGACCATCTTCAAGCTCATAATGCGGATCTCACCAGCGGTTTGCTGCAAAACCAGCTCCACGATAAACTGTACCTTTGGCATAGGAAAAAAGGACTGAGGGAATTTTGACAGCGGCGATTCATATCCTTGATACGCATTCAGCCAACCAAATTGCCGCTGGGGAAGTCGTGGAACGCCCGGCTTCGGTAGTTAAGGAACTGGTCGAAAACGCCCTAGACGCTGAGGCAAAACACATTGATATAACCATTGAAGGAAACGGCGTACCGCTAATGCGAGTGCGTGATGACGGCTGGGGAATCGCCCTTGAGGATTTACCTTTGGCCGTTATTCGCCATGCAACGAGTAAAATCAGCCGGATTGCTGATCTTGAGCATTTACAAACCCTCGGTTTTAGAGGGGAGGCATTACCCAGTATTGCTTCAGTTTCTCAGCTGGAAATTTCCTCGCGGCCTGCAGATGAGGTCGTCGGCTTGTGTCTTAAGCTTAAGGGCGGAGAGCAAGGGGAATTTTCAGAAGTGGGGTGCCCTGTCGGAACGTCTGTGACTGTCCGCAATCTTTTTTTCAATACGCCCGCACGTTTAAAATTTTTAAAATCCATTCCTACAGAATTTGGTCTGATCAGCGATACGATCGGGCGCATCGCCCTTGCGCACCCAAATATCTCTTTTACTTTAACTCATCCTCAACAAGTCGTTTTGCAAACGTCCGGGCGAGGAGATTTACGGGAAACGATTGGATCCATCCTTGGACATGTGATCGCTCGACAGCTTATACCGATCAACACCCAACAGGGAGATTGGCAATTAGAGGGCTTTATCAGTCCGCCAGAGCTGGTCCGATCTTCCAAGCAAACCCAAACCTTTATGATTAACGGACGAATCATTCGCTCGCCGTTCTTGAGTAGTAACCTGGAGGAAGGATATCACACCCTCATTCCGACTAAACTTCATCCAGTCGTTGTACTTCATCTGCATATTCCGCCCTCCGAGTATGATGTTAATGTCCACCCCACAAAAATGGATGTGCGCTTTAAGAATGAGAAATCCTTAGCCTCTTTTATCAGTCAGGCGGTTTATCAAACCCTAATCAAGAGTAAACCTTTACCTTCGTTCCAAACCCAACGCACAGCAACACAATTCCTGGCGACACACGAAACCAAGACAGCTTCCCCGCTAAATAATTCTCCACTCTCTGTCGCAGCAGTTCTTTTGGGGAACGCCAAGACCAGAGAGCAATTTCCCGAGCCGGGAGCACCACTTACGGTGAGTACCCCAGAAAATAAGACCCTAAACCCCGAAACCTTTGACCAACCCAAATTCTTTCTGCCCTCTCAAGAACAAGTTGGAATTCTTGAGAGCTCAGAATGTAATGTACCAAGTCAAGAAGCCTCAGCTAAGTCAAGTGTCCAAGTAGATCCCTTGACTCCAAACAGTCTCCCTGGCGAGGGTGATCCTTTAGCCGAGGACATACTTACTCATATCTGGCCCTTAGCACAGCTATTCAACACCTATATCTTAGCTACTGATGGTGAAGTTCTCTTGATGATTGATCAACATGCTGCACACGAACGGATAAACTATGAACAGCTGTTAGCAGAGTTTAGACAAGCCGAACATGCGAGTCAGGCTCTTCTAATTCCCCTGCCCTTGGAGTTTACTCTCCAGGAAGAACAGGTGGTTTTAGAGAATTTATGGAATCTGACAGAAATGGGTTTTATTCTGGAGCAATTTGGCGATCGGACTTACCTTTTGCGCGGTGTTCCCGTTCATACCGGAACTGTCCAGGCAGACAAGCTCCTCCGTCAATTTATCGAAGAGGTCTTACAGAAAAATTCTTCACCCACTATTGAAAATTTATTAGAGGAATGGATTTTTCTTTTGGCTTGCAAAGAATCCATTAAAGGACAGGAGTCTCTTTCTTTACTCGAAATGGAACAACTCATTGCCCAACTTAACCAAACTCATAATCCATATACTTGTCCCCATGGACGTCCAACTATGGTTAAAATGACT
>JBAQLX010000386.1:0-7193 GCA_049302315.1 Desulfosporosinus sp. | reverse complement strand
ATCGTACATCGAATATCGAGTTGTGACCGTCGTTCGCGTTGTTGCATAAACTACGCTGACCATAAAAAACGACGGGGGTTACAGGCATGAGAAATAAGACCGGCGTTCGACATTATTTTGCTGAAGGAATGACCACCAGGGGCTACATATCTCTTTTGCCCAACATGATGCCGAGTTGGCAACGGGTTTATGTCTTATTGGGAGGGCCGGGAACGGGTAAATCAACATTGATAAAGGTTATTGGCCTTGAATTATTGGATCGGGGATACGGCGTTGATTTCTTGCGTTCCGTGCGGGACCCGGATTCAATGGCCGGTTTTATCATGCCGCAGATGGGATTGGCAATGCTGGATGCCATGAAGGTTTCCCCACTACGTTGGCGAGCCCCAGGTGTTGTGGAGAAGTTTATTGATTTCAGCATTTTCTGTGATGAACTCAAGTTAGAGAAGCAACGTTCCCGGATTTTTAGAATCGGAGATCTGCTTCAAGAGCTTCAAACGACCTTGGAGGAAGAGCTGGCTGCGGAACTTGGATCGTTGATTGGGAATAGGGTCCCAAAACGTTATATAGAAAAAGAAGACCTCTCTTGGATCTTGGGAAATTCTGCTCGTGTGAAGGTTAAGAAAGAACACATCGGCCCGTGGCCTCTCGCCGAAAATGCCCTCAAAATCTTACAAAAAAGCATTATTTTACCTTATTTTTTGCACGGCTTAACTGTAGAGGGGTGGCTTAATCTTGCACCACATTTTCTGACGGACTTCGATCAAATTCGACTTGAAGGGGATGAAACGTTGGATGCCTTGGATTGGGTTTTGCGAGAAGCGCAACAATTGGGACAAATGATTGAGATTATCTTGCATCCGCTCAATCCGGATGAAGTGATTGGGATTGTTTTCCCCGAAAGGCATTTGGCGATCTGGCAGGGAAATCCCGAAAATTTAAGAGATCAAGGATTAGAGAGGCCTTTTAGTGAAAAATTAAAAGAGACCTTGATATCCTGGCAAACACACAGGTCTCAACTTAAAGGGATCTATATGGATGCTGTGAATTTCGAACAATTGGATGGTTATCGGGAAACCGTGCTCAACCAGATTTTGTGTGATTTACAAACAAAGGTTTGAACTTAAGAGTAGGCTTACTAACTAAATATGGTAGGATCAAGAAGAAATTCTCCGAGGTCAGCTATGATAAGTTCCAGATCTGATTCTTTGAGGGATAGGCGGTCGAGTGCTTCTTGTTGTATGGGGTTTAAAAAGCTGTCCACACCTCCGCCAATCCCAAGGATGCTGGCTAGTCCATTGGCGACATGAATTACGCTGGCCAGTTCGGCATGGTTTTGCGCACCGGAAGGGGTATGGTGGTTGGAGATACTCTCCGCCAGATCAACAGGTAAATTCCAACCTTTGGCCATAAATCCGCCGACGGTTGCGTGATTATACCCAATTATTTTTTCCTCAAGCTCAACATAGGAAAGCTTGGCAACGGTCACTTTTTTTAATAGATAAGCGCCCACTTCCTGAATATAAATAGTGATCACCAGTTTCCCGATATCGTGAAGTAAGCCAGCGGTAAAGGCAACATCCCCGTAAGGGAGTTTCCGGCGTTGACACAAACGTTTCGCGGCCATGGCGGTAAGCAGGGAGTGTTTCCAGAGACCTTCCTGTTCAATCTCGTACCCTACAAGTTGGGTCTTAAGTAAGGGGGCGATCGCGGCGGACATTGCTAACCCTTGGATCACCTGAAAACCAAGCCTGACGATAGCTTCCTGAAGGGAAGAGATTCGCCTCGCGTAGCCATAAAAAGCGGAATTAGCTTGTCGGAGAATACTGGCAGTTAGTGCAGGATCCTGTCCAATAACGGTTTCAAGTTCTTGCACGGAGGTCGCAGGATTTTTGATTAAGGCAATCACTCGCATGGCGGACGTGGGTAGGGGGGGTAGAGCTTGTACTCGCTTTAATACATGTTCCAATTTGACAGACACATAAACCTCTCCTTCGCTTAATAAATTTCCTACTGCATTTTTTTGGCCGACAAGGGAAAACTAATCTAAAGAATTAACGACCGAGCTTCGAAAGGAGCGTGTCCCATGTTAAAAAGAGTACGGTCCCTTTTAGTTATTATTCCCGTATGTCTTAGTTTAACAATAACTGGCTGTGGTCTACAAGCCCTTTTAGGAAACAAAAACAAAACTTCTGAAACTAAAGGGGGAACTGAGACGGTTATCGCGGTTTCTTTAAATGAGGAAGATCCCAACAAACTACTTATTACCAAAGGGATCGACGATCTGGCGAAGAAGGAAAACGTGCAAGTGAAGTATTTGGATCAAAGTGCAGCGGGAAAAGAATCACTCTTGAAAGGGGCGAAGGTTCTGATTTATCAAGGGGGGAATGCGAGTCTTCCAAAGAGCGCCGAAACAGAAAAAATTCCAGTGTTAGCTTTAAGTCAGCTTCCTGCAGGCGTAAAGCCCGTAGGGATGATCACTCCGGATCAGGAAAAGACTGGGGAGCTTATGGCACAAACGTTGGTAAGTAAGGTTGCCGAGGGTCAGGTCGTAATTATACAGGGAGACCCAAACGAAATTGGATGCCAGAAACGTTTAGCCGGCAACAAAGTGGTACTTGGCAAATATCCCAAAATAACAGTGCAAAACATTGTAAGTTCCCCAGATTCTGAAGCGATCGCCAAGCAGGGGTTAGTGGATATTCTTCAGAAGAATCCCGGCAAGGTCCAGGGTATCTTGGCTCATACCGAGAAAATGGCAGCTTTAGCAAACGAAGTTTTGAAACAGGCGCAGTTGGATAAGAAAATCAGCTTAGTCGGAGGACAAGCCTGTGTTCCATCTTTGGAAAGGATGTCCAGCGGAGCTCAGGCCGGAGATATTGATACTTCCCCTTACCTTCAGGGGGTTAATGCATATCAATGGGCTCAAAAAATTATAAAAAAAGAATCCCTGGATGTCAATGATTCTATCACAAGTGAGCAAGGGGAAATTCCAGCTAAGATTATTCAGGTTAAGGCTGTTACGCCAGATAATCTCGCGGTGATCCAGAAGAGTTATACCAAAACCCTGCAGAGTGCAGAACAAGATAAAAAGCAAACAGAGCAGGCTAGTCAAGCTTCTGAATCAAAGGATCAATCAACAGACCAGGGGCAAGCCGGGAAAGAGGATCAGAGGGGAGATAAATCAGGAGCAAGCAGCGAAGGACAACAGGCCAAATCAAGTTCTATTCCTGCCGGAGTCCAAAAAGTTACGGAACGGATAAAGACTGAAACAACGCGAGAGTACCTTGATGCTCAAGGAAAAGTAATCGGCACTGAGAAAACCGCTAATGAACAGGTAAAAACCCTGCCCCCCGAAATATTAAAGCAACAGTCCGAGCAACCAAAAGACGCGACGAAAGATCAGGAGGATCAATCGGCGAAGGATAAGGGAACGGAAAAATAATGAGAAGCACTGGTATAACTCTGCATATGCCGAAGTCATTTTCGGCTTATTCTTTTGCCAAAAACGGTCCCTTCCCGCCATCTTGCAAGAAGGTTAATACGTGCGAAGACAGTGTCTTCGGGCTACAGGGACACTCGGCCGTCCATGGCCAGCGCATCTAGAAAAGAAAGAGGATGAGTAAAATCAGCGCAAGTATCCCAAGCGTCCCGAGGGTCACAGTGATGCCAAGCGTCGCCAAGTTTATTTGGGCTAAGAGTACATTAGAGAAAAAGGCAATAAAGAAGAACAAGGTCATTGCCAAAATACCCGCCCCAAAGGGCGGGGACTGTAGAAGTGGGACAAGGCGCTTAAATCCATAATTCCAAGTATCTGTTGCCTTGGGTTCCGAACATCCACGCGGTGGAGATGGGGAGCTCTGCGGTAAAACTGCGGGAAAGCTGGGATTACTGGGTCGAGTTAGCAAAGGCATGGGTGTTTCCTCCGTTCCCTGTACCATTTGGAGTTCCTATTCCGGCTCGTTCAACTAAGAATTGGGTAATGATTAAACCTAGAGCGATAAGTAGGTTGCCGGGTGCTCCCGGAACTTCAAATAATGGGACGGTAAACGAAGTGTCCGGGCTTCCGTCAAAAGGAGCAAACGGAGCTGAAACAAATATGGAGACACTTAAATTATCGGGAAAAAGTGGTTCGTCCCCACCGACGGGGCCAGAACCTTGCCCCGGAACAGGTGAAACTGATGAAACGGGTGAAGGCATAGGGACTTGCCCTTTGATGGTTGCATGCACAAGCTGGTTTAGTTGTCCCAAGGTCAGGGTCTCGGGATAATAACTTGAGGTCGTGCGGGACAGGTTTGGAGGATGAGCCAAAGCTCGTTTAAAAAGAAACGACATGAGCATATCCAGGCCAACTATAATCACCGAGGCAAAGTGAAGTTCGATAGAGGCCAAAGGTAAGATCATCGCACTGACAGGGCTAAACTGTAAGTCGCGCCGGATAGGGCTGGTCAATAAGATAGAAAAAGAGAAAGGAGTCGCCGGCAACTGGGGTGCACAGTAAAAATGGTTGATCACGGCGATCCTCCTTTCTCAATAGATCCCATCAAAACCAAGTGTGAATCGTTACCCATACCCCTAAGATGATGACGATCAGGAACGCGATGAACGTCACGGGATGGGTGATATCGTTAACGAAGTTAAGTCCCTGATAACCGCTGACTTGCACTTCTCAAGAACACTTCCTCTTTCCTATTTCTTAGTTAAGCCAGGCGGGAGTTTAAGGCCTTTTAACATTTCCGGCGAGACTTGCATCTTCTCCATGGAGCCTCCGCCGCCGATTCTGTCAAGAATTTGCTGGGCCATGCCTTTTAACTCTTCCGGTATAGGTAGATCATTAGCCGAGGGCATGCCATTCATTGCGGTAGTTAGGGTTAGGTTGACCATGGCCATAAGTTTTTCAAATTTTTGTTGTTGAATAAAGTATGCTTTGATCAGGGGATGTTTATTTATAAGACGGATCTTAAGATCAAGTAGTGCTAGAGATTCTTTTTCAGGAACGACTTTACTGATCATTTGAGTGGTTACCAATCCACGCTCTTTTTCCTGGTACTGGATAAAGGCTTCCTGGCTTAGAGGATCGGTCATAATGGAAGTTTCTGCAGCTTTTAAACCTTGAATTTCAGGGGTTTGAGACAGGGCTTCGCCCAATTCGCGGGCCTTGTCGATGTAACTCATGGGGGCACCTCCTTTTTTCCTTATACAAAATATGCGTTGAAAGGCGCACTGGTGTATGATGGGTTCCTTCAGATAGATGAAAATAAGATTGCAGTTGATATGAAGAAGGAAAGTAAAGAATTATGTAGAATTCTTTAGCACAGAAAGGGGAATTTTTTATGCGTACATTTCGATTGGAAATTCGCTTGATCCAAGCCGCTGCCGGGCTTGCTTTTATCGTGCTGATCGCTGGTTTTTTTGGATTATGGGGGCAGGGTGGCAAAGAACCGGTGGGGGGGACTACCAGCCAGGGGACAGTAGTGAAACCAGATCAAATCTTGAGCAATCCCAAGATTGTCGCTTTGGGAGACTCTTTTACTTTAGGATATCCGCTTGACGCGGCACATTCCTGGACTAAGCGCACTGCGGATGTTCTGCAGGTTCCGGTGATCAATAAGGGGAAAGTACGGCAGACGGCGAAAGACCTTCTTTCCCGCTTCGACGCAGATGTAGTGACCGAGAATCCGGGTCGGGTCATTATTTTTGCGGGGATCGGGGATGCGATTCAAGGGGTGGCCCTGAAAGAGGTTCAAACGAATATTGAAGGAATGGTCGAGAAGGCAAAATCCAATCACATTATTCCAATCCTAGCTCTACCGATCGGGTATCCTGGGGCTCAACAAAACATTAAAGACACTCGGGAGTGGGAACTGAGTTTCGCTAAGAAGGAAAATATCCTGACCTTGGACTTTGCTACTGTGTTGTTTGATGCGGACGGGAAATACTTAAGCGGTTTATCCACAGATGGAAAGTATCCGAATGCCAAAGGGTATGTGACGATGGGAGATTATGCGGCACAAGTACTGAAGTAGGGAGGAAGTGTCTTAGCACGTTCGCACACGTTCCAGTGCTATTCGCTTGTCACTAAGGCTAAAACACATAACCTCTGGGTTGTTCTGCAAGTAAACCAATGTGTTTCTTCACGCCTTATCGACTGTGCTCATTGACGCAATTCCTCTCTCCGTGCTCTCTAAGCTAAGAAACTTCCTCTGGCTTGGGTCCCACGGGGGTTTAGAGCGACCGAGAATTCCGTGCAATATCATTTCATTCATCCCAGCAGGCTAATTATTGTAAAAAAGATAAATCCGATCGTTCCGCCGAGCAGGGCATAACGAGGGTGTCGTTCACGAGAGAGGGGCCAGAGCTCAGCGAAGATAAGAAAAATCATTGCCCCTGCGGCGAGGGCAAGAAAGAAGGCCAGGGAATTCTGAACACCTTCGAGGGCGAGGAGTCCAACCAAGGCGCCGAGTGGGGTGAAAAAGGCGATTCCAATGTTCAGTAGAAGAATTTTCCACCAACGGATTCCAGCCATCTTTAAGGGCGCCGTGGTCGCCATCCCTTCTGGAAGATTGTGCAATGTGATGGCAAAGGCAATGAGAAGGCCAAGGCGGGGGGAGGCTTCTTGGCTGATGGCGATGGCCATGCCTTCAGGGAGATCATGTAAGGCTATCCCGGTGGCGACGAGAAGGCCGGTCCTTTTTAGACGTTGACGCCGGGACAGGGGGAGAGTGTTACTGGAGACATTTAGGCGAATTTCTGCAAGGTACATAAAGAGAAGGCCTAAAACAAATCCCATGCCCACCTGAAGAGGTGGGCCGATCTCCCAAGCATTCGGAAGCAAATCAACGCTCACGACTGCAAGCATCACCCCGCCGGCTCCGGCTAAAAGGGAGGCAAGAACACGTTCTTTTGGCTTACCAAACAACAGGACGAGTAGGCTGCCAAATGTTGTGGTCAGTCCGGCAAGCATACTAATCCAGATAATTTCGTACATGTCGTGCATGAGCGGCTCCTTTCTATAATCTAACGATACCCATATTTATGGTTTAGAACAGTGTTTTATACAAATAAAGTTACTACTCAGGCATTGACATTTCAATAAATTAGCTGGCCAAACGCACCACCATCTGCTATAATTAAATAAAAACTTTGTGGGTGGTGATCGTATGACTGAGGAGAGCATAATTAAAGCTTACTAT
>JBAQLX010000385.1:0-1729 GCA_049302315.1 Desulfosporosinus sp. | reverse complement strand
CCTTTGGTTTTGGCGAGTGAAGTGGAATGGATAACCGCAAATCGATAGCTTTCCCCATCCAATTCAGCAATCAGCACCTTGGTGCGATAAATAGCGTCATCTTTGCTTTGACGTTCAGATATTTTTCCGATCTCAATCCAACCCTCAGCTGCTAACGCCTCTTGTTTCAGCGTCGCAGCTAACTTATATGTAGCAGGCAGGCGAGTAACGAATTTCATGTTATTTTTCTTCAGAAGAGCTAGGTTCTTCGAAGTAACCACCGCAGAATCAGCTACATAGAGAAGTCCTCTGGCGATATGGGGCGCAAGTACAGCCGACATTTCCTTGATGGTATCTTGGTTCCAATCCTTATCAGAGGTGTTTCCGTCTCTTAAGTCGCCCATAACGGGAATCCCTTCTGCAACCATCAGACCGTATATGTACTGCTTCAGATCTGGTCGTTTGTCTTTGCTGTATCCAAAGGTGATGTCAAGAGCATCGTTCTCATCATATTCACCATAAACAGACTGCGAAGTGGTGTCGGCGTGAACTCTGTCCAGCTTGATTTGGTGTGTCATGATGGCTGAAGCAGTTATCGTTTGAAAAATATGCTTGGGATTGGCTTCGAAAAGACGGTCAAGCAGCCTTCCGTAATGAATATCATTCAGCCCAGATAGGTAGACTGCGAATGTCAACTAAAAAGTGAACCACTCTGCTCATTAAAAACTGAGCCACTTATGCTCAATTAAAAGTGAGCCACTTGCTCACAACAGATCCAGTTATGGTAGCGTTATCTTGCTAATTCTCACCACCTTAGATTACCTTAGTAGGGGATGCAATTATGGGATACGTCCCTGGACACAGATCAATTCATGGAGTTCTTGAATAGCCATTTCAACAAGTTCATGTTTAGAGCAGCCCGTGAAATTAGCCATCTTATTTAATTGAGATAAGGATTCGGGAGATATCCATGTTGTCCATCTTTTCTTCAAATCCTCAAGCCTTGGTTCTCGGATGAATAGATTTCGAGTGCTGGACTGAAGTTGGTTGGTTCCCTCCAGTAGATTCACCCCCCTTGCTACGTTTACGTAAACGTGGTGCCATTCCTGAAAAGTAAGGGTACAATTGTTAAATAGAAAATGAGCCAACTGCTCACTGCGATCTTAGTAGTCTAGGGTGATCCTACTCCTCATTCCCACCACCTTCGCATTTATTGTCCTTGCCAGATGGGTTTTGCCATGCCCGGGTTGCTAATCATAAAGACATTTTCCCGGCGTTTAACAAATTCACTGGTGGCTTTCGTAAAACACTCTAGGAGAAGAAGGCATTTCCCTCTTAGGAATTCTTTAGTTCGAGGGTAGAATTTTAGGCTCGGCTCGGAAAGGATGCTCAGAATTCATATTCAACACGTGGGATCGGAAGGTCAGCCGGTCGATTAAGGCCGTTACCATAATGGTGTTTTCAAACATAGTGATCCAGTCCGAAAACTTGAGATTCGTAGATACTATGACACTTTGGCGTTCTGACCGGTCAGCAATGACTTTGAACAGTAGTTCAGATTGATGGCGATTAAACGTCAAATAACTCAGTTCATCAATGATCAGAAGTTCTGCCTTGGCAATTTGTTTTTCTAGCTTAAGGAGTTTCTTGTATTCTTGCGCTTCAATTAATTCGTTGGAAAGATTGGCGGCTGTGTAGAATTTTACGTTCATACCCTGCATGCAGGCTTTAATGCCTAAAGCAATGGACA
>JBAQLX010000384.1:0-2899 GCA_049302315.1 Desulfosporosinus sp. | reverse complement strand
CATTATCAAATGCTGTTTTTATGGCTGCTTTGGTTATGAAACCCTTCTTAAATAGGGCTTTGTATACCGAACTCTTGTCGGTTAGTCCATTATAGTCCGTTAGATCAAGACCTAGTATTTCAGCATTAGCCGCGATTGCTGCCCCCATTTTTGTAAGACCTGCTTTATTTATTGCTGTTACTGCTGCAGCTTCCATCTCAGTCGTCACAGCTTCGTCAAAGGCTGTTTTAATTGCTGCCTTATCTTCAAAGCCCTTGTTACATAGAGCTGTATGCACCGCAGCCTTATTTTTTAATTTAATATAATCTGTTAGTTCCAGACCTAATATTTTGGCATTCGTTTTGATTACCGCTCCCATTTTCGCCACGGTTGCTGTGTTAATTGCGTCAACTGCTTTAGCCTCTGCTGCTGCTCTTGCCTCCGCTTCCTTCTGAGTCGAGACAGCTTCGTCAAAGGCTGATTTTACTTCTGTTTTATCCAAAAAGCCCTGGCCTACTAGGGCACTATGCACCGACGCCTTATCTGTTAATTTGGTATAATCTGTTAGCACTAACCCCAGGATTTCAGCATTGGCTGTGATTACATCTCCCATTCCCTCTGCATCGGCTACGTTGATTGCAACTACAGCTACGGCTTCTAAAGCTGGAGCTTCTTCAAGAGCCTTTTCTTTAGCTACTGCCGCGTCAAATGCTTTTTGAACTGCTTCTTTTGTTTTAAATTTCTTCCCGACCAGATCTTTATGCACCTGACTCTTACTATCTAGATTAGTATAGTCGGTTAGGTCGAGCCCTAATGTTGATGCATTTTCTATGATTGCAATACCCATTTTATTAACAGTTGCACCGTTAATAACTTTTAATGCGGCCGCTAATGCAGCTGCTTCCGCTTTCTTTTGAGTTGACACCGCAGCATTAAATGCTTTTTTGACCGCTGCTTTATTAGCAAAGTCCTTTCCTACTAACGCAATATTTACCGGACTCTTATCAGTTAATTTATCATAGTCCTTCAGATTAAGCCCTAATGTTTTTGCATTAGCTGTGATGACATCCTCCATCTCCTCCGCGCTCGCACTGTTTATTGCATCTAATGCGTCAGATTCCGCTGCGCTAACAGCTCCAAGTCCTATTCTATCAGATAGATAGTAATTGGAAATACTTGTCCCGCTTGAAACCCCCTGTTGTAAAGGCCCCGCAGTCGCAATAACCGGCGATAAAGTTAAACATATAGCTAGTCCTCCACTAAGCAACTTCTTATTCAATTTATACACTTTATGCACTCCTCTCTTCTTACCAATATATCGTAAATAAACTCTCTAATCTCCACTCCCTCTCTAAAAAACTCCTGTTCAGAAACCCTGATTCATTTTCTGCAGCTATATATAGCCACAGAAAATGATTTGCGACAAAGAATTAATTAATTAGAAAATATCAGATATATCTCTATTCTACTTCAATTGGTAAAATACCTTTTTTTTTATAAATTTTATTTCCATGCTTTCTGCTCGCGAATTCCCAGTGACTTAAGCATTCTCAACTTTGTCCTCTCTCGTTTCCACTGTTTCCAGTAAATCATGCGAATGCGTCTTCTCATCCATACATCGGTTCCTGTGAGCAATCATCCTATAATGTAGCGTCTGAGTCTTATTGTCCATGCGTGGCGCACCAAGAAAAACGGATGTAAGCATAATACTTACACCCGTTTTTACACTTATTATTTTTAATTTAATCTGAGCCGACCCTCATGATTTATTGCCCTTGAAACTTTCCTATCAATTCAGCTTTACCTAAAATGCAACCACTAACCAGGTCAGTGAAATCTTTGAAACTAGAAATGGCATTGTCAGAATTGAGATCATTTGTATTCAAGGCATAAACCACAAATTTGTAGCTGTGGGTTTCACCTGCAGGAGGGAAGGGCCCTGTGTAACATGCCTCATAGAATCCATTTTCCAATTCCACAGCTCCCTCAGGCATACTAATATTGGAGGCTCCTTCATCTAAAGATAGAGTATCTACCGGAATGTTGATTACCGCCCAATGAGCTGTATCCTCAAAATCCATGTCATACATAATTAACGCGAAAGACTGAGTATCTACCGGAACGCCCGTCCAAGATAACGGAACACTGATGTTTTCGTCAAGGTAAGCATATTCTAGAGGAATCTCAGCGTTATTCTGAAATGCAGATGATGCTAAGGTCATAGATGCAGGAGCTGGCACATTAATTTTAACAGTTGTCTTTTTGCCGCCATATGTTGCTGTTAATGTTGCCGTTCCTTTGGCTAACGCATGGAACTGTACGCCTTCTTCTCCATTTACTACTTCCACGATGCTAGCTTTACTTGATTTCCATGTGGTAAATTCTGTTACGTCCTCGTCTTCATAGTCACCCTTATACTGCGCGAATATCAGCGGGGGATCTACGTATTCGGTGTCTCCGCCTATGATCATTTCTATTGGGTCGTTCGGATCTGCATAAATTTGCAGTACTGCGGGGGTCACTTTGATCGGAATATCTACGTACCATTCTTCGTTGTAACAGACCGTAACTGTGGTATCACCCATACTTATCCCTTTAACCGACCCTTTGATGACTGTCGCTACTTCGGTGTCTCCACTCTCCCAGGTTGTTAACGTTGATTTGGTTACGTCTTCCTTACTATCGTCGTTATAATCAAGATAAACTTTTACCGCCTGCTGCTTCCCAGTTGTGAGTCCAACCCCACTTGGGATTGCTTCTATCCCTACTATTTCAGGCGTGACCTTGACGCTTACAGTTGTCTTTTTGCCGCCAAATGTTGCTGTTAATGTTGCCGTTCCTTTGGCTAACGCATGGAACGTTACGCCTTCGCCTTCTTCTCCCTCTAATACTTCCACGATGCCCGGTTTACTTGATTTCC
>JBAQLX010000383.1:0-1939 GCA_049302315.1 Desulfosporosinus sp. | reverse complement strand
AAAATTTTATTGACAGTAGCACTGTACAGTAAAAATTTTAAGGGATTAGCAAACACAAAGAAAGTGGGATAAATCACCACAGGATGGGAGGTTCAGTTTTTACCACCGCGGCAGCGGTTTTGTCCAATAAGATATAGGCTATTCATAATGATCTATGATATAGCCTATATCTTTAATTAGGTATTCCACTCAATTTACAGATGTTTTCAGTTCCTGTTTGAAAACATCCTCTGGAAAATAACGCCCTGGACATTCCGTGGCAGCCTCTATTACATCGCGGTGCAGCTCGACGTCGTTTACTCCCAGCTTAAAAGACTCCATTAGCTGAACGACTTTCTTCACCAAGCCAACGAGTTGGGCGTCCGGGACTTGCGTCTCACTGAAATTCCCCACCAGACAGACTCCGATGCCGATGAAATTACGATGGCCTACATTGCAATGTGCTCCCGGCCGATATAAGGGTCTTCCCTCTTCACAGCGACCATCCGGCAGAATCACGAAGTGATAGCCGATATCACTCCAACCCCTGGTTTTATGCCACTCCCGAATCATGGCCGCGTTTACCGGCGCCTTCTTACCGGAGCGCCGCACTTCTGTAGGACTTGCTGTGTGATGGATCACGATCTTTTGCCAATCCATCTTAGTTTTCTCCCTCTTTTCTATGCTTTCAGGACGGCAACAGCCTTGGCAAGTTCCGTGATGCTCGAGGTTAGTTCGTTAAGTTTCCCTTCGATCCTTACCAGTAAATAAGCACTCACCACGATTGGAAAGCCAAAATTACCTACGAGCTTTAACATCTCTTCCATGCGATTCCCTCCCTTTCTATAACTTCTTAATTATTGGTTTATGCCGTAATTTCATGAAGTGATTCTCTGGGGAGGAAGAGGAACTTCAATTGTTCCATCTCCTCCACAGTTAAGCGTATTAGCTACGCTATCGGTATATCATACAGATCGTCGGTAGTCGTATCAATGATCTTGATATCGCGTTTGGAAACAAGCGCTCCGCCGGATGTCAAGAAAATATTCCTGGTAATCATCTGATCCATGACGGCTTCGATCTGAACTGCTGTCAAATCTACTTTAGGCTCTGGCAGTGTGAAACTTACCGCACTTCCCAGGGCATTGTTAAAGGTCATGCGTAAGACTTTCTTAGTTGTAGCCATGGTTTTCCCTCCTTTCCATACGGTCAATCCGCAAAACGCTGATTGACCATTAAATTTTCACTCCCAACACTTTTTTGACGACCTCCTCACGATTACTCTGCGAGGTCAAAACGGTTGTCACGACGTACGCTGATTAGCGGGTAGTCCTGAAGCCCATAAAGGGCATTTGCAACATCAAAGACGTCTTGGTCGAGGGCATCGGATTTTACATTTGCAAAGCTGCGCTGACGGAGTTTCGGAGAGCCCACAGGGGTTAAACCCGTTTGATAGGTTACCACGATTACGGTATCCTTGGCACTTGCTATGACGGCCATCTTGTTCACCTCCTTCTACGATGAATCAACAAACGTTCCCGAAATAAAAAGCAGCCGACTCCTGCCGACTGCTTTGCTAGAGAAGTGATTCACGCATCTCTGGGCAGGTAGAGATTACGCGAACCGTTCCCTGCCCGAGAACGTTTGTTCTGCACTTAGTATACTTGACCTTAAATATTGCTGTCAACAGCTGGAGCCAAAGTCTGGTAATGAAATTACACTTAGTGCTCGCCGCGCGGTTCCCGCTCGGTCGGGGACTGGTATTGCGCCAGGATAAGTCTGGTAAAGGGGAATGCCGTTAGGCTGAAATCTTTAGAAGGAACCTGGCAGGAGTTGTGCCAAGAACGTGCTCGGTGAGCACGATGCTATATCCGAGATGAAGGTAGATCCTTCGAAGTCGGTTTGTAGGAACAGGCTTCAAACAGCCGTAAGCTGCTTCAGTCCGAAAGGTTGCGGTAGT
>JBAQLX010000382.1:0-2567 GCA_049302315.1 Desulfosporosinus sp. | reverse complement strand
CTATGAATTTCTGATGGGTATGTATGCTTCCAATGCCGGTAAGAGTGGCGGCGAGTACTATACGCCTCAAGAGGTGTCCGAACTGTTGACCCGTCTTACGCTGGTGGGTAAAACTGAAGTCAATAAGGTTTATGATCCCGCCTGTGGCTCTGGTTCTCTGCTTTTGAAATTTGCCAAGATTCTGGGTAAAGAAAACGTGCGACAGGGGTTCTTTGGACAGGAAATCAATATCACTACATATAATCTTTGCAGAATCAATATGTTCTTGCACGACATTGACTATGACAAGTTTGACATCGGTCACGGCGACACGCTGACAGACCCGCTCCATTGGGATGACGAGCCATTTGAAGCTATCGTTTCAAATCCGCCGTACTCGATTAAGTGGGACGGCGACAGTAATCCGCTTATTATCAACGATCCACGTTTTTCCCCTGCTGGAGTGCTTGCTCCAAAATCTAAAGCTGACCTGGCGTTTATTATGCATAGCCTTTCTTGGCTTTCCACCAACGGCACGGCGGCGATCGTTTGTTTCCCGGGTGTAATGTATCGCGGCGGTGCAGAGCAGAAAATTAGGAAGTACCTTATAGACAATAACTTTGTGGATTGCGTTATTCAGTTGCCAGGAAATCTCTTTTTCGGTACGAGTATCGCCACTTGCATTATGGTGCTGAAAAAGTCCAAGAACGAGAACAGCACCCTGTTTATTGACGCTTCCCGCGAGTGTATCAAGGTCACAAACAACAATAAGCTGACAGACGAGAATATCGCAAAAATTATTTCCGCATATGAAACCCGCACCGATGAAGACTACTTTGTCCGCTTTGTCGGAAATAACGAAATTACTACCCAGGATTATAATCTTTCCGTTTCTACTTATGTGGAACAGGAGGATAATCGAGAGGTTGTGGATATTGTCAAGCTCAATGCGGACATTGAAAACATAGTCACCCGTCAAATTGTTCTGCGGGAGAAATTAACCGCCATTATTGCAGACATAGAAGGGGTGAACGCATGAGTAGATTAGATGAGCTTATTGCCGAGTTGTGCCATGATGGGGTAGAGTGGAAAACGTTGGGAGAAGTGGCAGAATATCGTCGTGGCTCATTCCCGCAACCTTATGGTGAAAGCAGATGGTATGGTGGTGAAGATGCAATGCCATTTGTTCAGGTAGCTGATGTTGCTGACAATATGCGTCTTATTAAAGATACAAAGCAAAAAATTTCAAAATTGGCTCAGCCTAAAAGTGTTTTTGTTCCAGCTGAAACTGTTATAGTGACTCTACAAGGCTGTATCGGTAGAGTCGCAATTACACAATATGACAGTTATGTGGATAGAACACTTGCAATTTTTGAAAAATTTAAAATCGAAATTAATAAAAAATATTTTGCATATCAACTTGAAAGAAAATTTGACATTGAGAAAGAATATGCACGAGGAAGCACGCTAAAAACGATTACAAAAGAAGAATTTACAAAATTCCAAATCCCCGTCCCCCCACTACTAGTCCAACAGGAGATTGTCCGAATCCTTGATAAATTTACTGCACAGGAGGCTGAGTTGGAGGCTGAGTTGGAGGCTGAGTTGGAGGCAAGAAAAATACAATATGAGTATTATCTCAATACATTATTGAGATTCAGTGAAAATACCCTGCAATCATCAGTTCGTTGGATGACATTGGGCGAGGTCGGTATCTTAGTGCGTGGCAATGGTTTGCAAAAGAAAGATTTTACAGAGAGTGGGATTGGGTGTATCCATTACGGTCAAATCTATACCTACTACGGTACATTCACTGATAAGACTAAATCTTATGTATCACCTAAACTTGCAAAGATTTTGAAAAAGGTCAACAAAAATGACCTGATTATTACTAACACCAGCGAAAACGTTGATGATGTATGCAAAGCAGTTGTATGGCTTGGCGATGATGAAATTGTAACAGGTGGTCATGCAACGATACTCAAGCATAACGAAAACCCAAAATATCTGGCGTATTATATGCAAACATCGATGTTTTATAATGAAAAGCGCAAGTATGCATCTGGAACAAAGGTTATTGATGTTTCCGCTACAAACTTGGCTAAAATACTGGTTCCTATCCCTCAAATTGAGGAACAGGAGCGCATTGTTGCCATCCTTGACCGCTTTGAAACCATCGTTAATGACATCACTCAGGGATTGTCTGCCGAAATCATGGCACGACGCAAACAATATGAATATTACCGGGACAAGCTATTAAACTTCAAGGAGAAAGTGTCATGATTAAATATAATATCGTGGCCGCTACTAATGAAGCCACCGTTGTTGCGGAATATATTCCAGACTCATATCGCGTCGTAGATTATCAGAGTGAAGCGGCCCTGGAAAAAGAATTTATCAACCGGCTGTGCGGGCAGGGCTATGAATATATCAATGTCACTAGTGAAGCGGCCTTGATTGTTAATCTGCGCCATCAGCTTGAATTGCTTAATCACTATACCTTTTCAGACATTGAGTGGGACAGATTCTTTACCCATAATATTGCCGGGGCGAATGAAGGTATTGTAGATAAGACCCGCAGGATTCAG
>JBAQLX010000381.1:0-4174 GCA_049302315.1 Desulfosporosinus sp. | reverse complement strand
CCTTGTTGTTTGTAGGACTACAGAGTTTGGCGGATGCCGATTTCTCCTTTGCTGCTTTGGGATTCTTATTTTGGCTGCTTTTGGGGAGCATTCAAAAAAGAGAAGAACGCACTCGCCCTTCCTTATTATGGCACAAATTAACTGCTATTCTGAGCAGCAAGGGAATGCTTGTGCTAAGTCTAATCATGTGCCTGTTTAGTGGGAGCGCGCTCTTAAATCCTGACCTCTTGGAGAAAGAGCAGAGTTGGAATATACAGGCCGTTCAATGGTGTGAACAGGACCCGGCTAAAAGTAAGGTTCTATGGGATAGGAGTTTGAATTGGGATCAGACTCAAGTTGGTACGCGGCGAGAGCAGGCAGAGTTTCTATTATGTGGAGAAAACGTGGATACGGGACTTAAGGCTGTTGAAGAAGTGATTCACTGGCAGCCACTTGATCTGGAAGCGTATGAATGGGCTCAGTCAATTGTTTGGGATACTGCGGAGGTGCAGCGTCGAATGCATCCGGAAAAGGCGGCTATGCTCTATCGCTGGGTCGAATGTGTACCGCAAAAAATTGAGGATAGAGTGGCCCTACTCACCCCGACAGATCGATTGCTTTGGCGTGGTTACCAGGATTTCCTGCCATCTCAACATATTGAACTCCTGGCTGAGTATGCTCGGCAAAGACAACAAGGAGAGAGGGTTACTTATGCACTTTTTTCTGACCTTAAATAAGGACGGCAGCGTCGGTTTTTCTCCATTTCGGGAGAGGGACGCTCAGGATTCAAGGGTGGTCAGCTATCTTTGTGCACCTCTCTCCTGTGCGACTATTCAGGCAGTTCAAGAGCAGCTGCGTCGGCGGGACCCCTTTACTTTCTGGTACAAAGGATCCATTCGGAAGGATACTAAATTGGAAATCATTAAGATACTTAAAGGGTTTGGCTGGAATGCGTCAGACTTAACCTGGAAGGAATACAGCCCTGTTCCAACGATTGGGCAAGGTTCACTGGAGGAGCAGAATAACGAGGCCGGGAAAGCATTTAATCGACTGACCCTGGGAAGGCAATTATCCATGGGGGATCTTCGAGGTCTTGCCCGCGAACTTAAGATCAGAGAGGATGACATAAAAAGATTTGCCCATTTCAACGTGGAACAGGGCAGGGCTAAGTGGGTTCCTGCGGTGAGGAAAGTAGGCAATAGTTGGCAGTGTCAACGCTGTGGGGAGAGGGATGTGGAAGAGTGGCCCAGTCAGTACGAAATGGCTGCAACCTGTCGAAGTTGCGAGAGTATCGGCTCAAGCACTTCTCTGGATGTTCTCTATCGAGATGAACGTTCGCTCTTGGGCGGTCCTTCGGAGGTTATCTTTCAGCCACACTGGGTTTTATCAGAGGCCCAACGTTTAGCTAGCGAACAAGTGCTAGAATTTATCAAAGACCCTAGTGAAGAAACTGCCCTTCTCTGGGCTGCATGTGGCGCAGGAAAAACTGAGGTGTGTTTCCCGTCCGCCGCCTGGACACTGAAACAGGGGAAATCCGTACTTTTTGCCGCACCGCGTCAAGATGTCATTAATGACGTTGCACCAAGGCTTCAACGGGACTTTCCAGATTATCCGTTTCAATTGTTGACCGGAACATCTTCGGTCAAATTTCAAGGCGGAAGAATGGTCCTGGCGACCACGCACCAAGTATTAAGATTTTGGCGGGCTTTCGATGTGATATTTATGGATGAGATGGATGCCTTTCCTTATCAGGGGAGCCGTGCTTTGGAGTGGGGATTGAACCACGCTCTGCGCCAAGGTGGTAAAATACTCTATTTAACTGCAACCCCTTCATCTAAAGGCTTAAAGGCGGTTAGGCAAGGCAAGATGCGGCTCATCAGGCTTCCGGCACGGCACCATCGCACCTCTTTGCCGGTACCAATTTGGGAAAAATCTCGTCACTCTCCAGAACCAAACGGGTGTACAGGCGTATGGGCTTCTCAAATCAATTCATTAAGGGTACAGGGACCTGTGTTAGTATTCGTCCCAAAGATATCCTGGCTTGATCCGTGGATCAAATGCTTCAGGAGGTGTTTTTCTGGTTGGAGTATTGACGGCAGCTACAGTGCAGACCCGGAGCGTTCCTCTAAAATAGAGAGGTTGCGTCAAGGTGAGTTTGATCTCTTTGTGAGTACGACTATCCTGGAGCGCGGGATCACGCTGCCCCGGATACAAGTGCTGGTGCTGGGGGCGGATCATCCTGTTTATGATGAGCGTACTTTAGTGCAAATGGCTGGAAGGGTGGGTCGTACCAGAGAAAATCCCGAGGGAAGGGTCGTGTTTGTGTGTAAGCGGAGGACACCGGGCATGAGAACTGCCGTTCAGTGGATCGAAGAGCAAAATCGGCTCGCTAAGGAGTTGGGACTAATTGATATTCGATATTCGTGATTCGAGATTCGAAAACCACAACGACGAACCATGAACCTCAAAAATACGTACTTCGAATATCGAACCTCGAACCACGAACCACGAGTAGGGTGTACCTGATATTTCAACCATGAACTACGAACCGTATCAGACTCCCATGCCGCTGACGCGGCACCATCGGAAGGATGAAAATAAGTATTATTTTCAGAGTAGATATTTGATATTCGAACCTCGAACATCGAACCTCGAGCATCGAGAAAGGGGTAGAAGCCTTGAAGGAGTTTTGGAAGGGAACGGTCAGGATCACCAGAGCTTTATGGTATGAAGAAGTTCAAGCATGTGTACTTTGTGGCGGAGTGGGCGATTTAGTCTGTCCAACTTGTACAACAGGCTATCTTCATCCAGAGCTGGGGCGCTGTAGGAGGTGTGGAAAGTTAATTCTTCAAGAGAAAGCAAACTGCCTGGATTGTGAAGCTGGGAAGGGCCCGAAACATCTTGATCAGGTTACAGCCTGGGGGCATTATTCCGGTGGATTAAGGGAATTTATCCAAAAGGTTAAATTCGAAGCACACCCTCGGCGGTTAATGGAAATCGCACGCCCCTTTGCCAATTGGGCAATCAGCCAACTTCCCGCCGTTGACGGTGTGGTGGCTGTGCCAATGCATGCATCCCGTCTGGCAGAAAGGGGCTTTAATCAGGCCGAGGTGTTGGCATCCGTCATCCACTGGGAATTGGGATTACCGATTCTCGAGGGGGTTGAAAGGATCAAACCAACACGGTCTCAAATGTTGCTTACGCGTCATGACCGTCTGCAGAACCTGAAAGATGCGTTTAAGGTACGGGAACCGAGGTCTCTTACAGGGCGAAGTGTATGGATCGTGGATGATGTAACGACTACAGGAGCAACGCTTGATGCTGTGGCGGAAGTCCTGAGCGGAAGCGGAGCTAAAGCGATATATGGTTTGTGTTTGGCGGCGGGACTTGAAAAAAAACTTGTGCCTTTGGATAATTAGCGTTATAATAGTAATCGGATGGGCAGAGCCTATTACATTTTTTTACGTAAGGGGAATATCTTTCATGGCCTTTGAAGACAAAGATCTGGTATGTAAAGACTGCGGAGCCACTTTCATTTTCACTGTTGGAGAGCAAGAATTTTATGCTGAAAAGGGATTCGAGAACGAACCCCAACGTTGCCGCGAATGCCGCAACATACGCAAATCAAACCGTAATTCCCAGGAGGGAAGAACACGCGAAATGTTTAATGTAATTTGCGCGGACTGCGGAGTGGAAACACAGGTTCCTTTCCAACCAAATTCTGATCGCCCGGTATATTGCCGTGAGTGCTACCAGCACCATCGCCCGGCTCGCGAACAATATTAAATTCAAGTACCTTGAATTTAATTATTTGACACGACAAGCATTGGTTGACTATTATTAGTCAACCAATGCTTTTTTTTTATAAGCGGAAACACCTTTTCAACAAGGTTACCCACAGCTATTACGCCAAAACAAGCGAGTTTTTTACACTTATCCACATTATCCATACCCTCCTGTGGGTAACTATTGGGGGATAAAGGATATTTACTCAATGGATAATGATTACTAGCGCTATTTAAGATATTTGTATTAAAATCTTTTCAAAATTAAAATTTTTTGAAGAAGGATTTTTAGTGCAAATCGGGAATATTATTTATAGAGCATCATAGAAGGGGGGCTGAATTAATGAATATTATTATTCGTGGTAAACATATTGAATTAACGGACGCACTTAAAGAGTATGTTATGAAAC
>JBAQLX010000380.1:0-1607 GCA_049302315.1 Desulfosporosinus sp. | reverse complement strand
CTGTTGCGTAGAGCGGCAATGCTGATCACTGGGGAACCCAGAGGGTTAGGGTTTACCTATGTTGCGAAAATCATGGGTTCTGAGGGAAAGCCGGGTTGGATGCAGGATTTGCCAGGCCTGACGGTTAAAATTACAGATGAGGGGATTTGGTTTAACCGTAATGTTGCCTCTATTAGGGAGCCCAGCGCCGTCGTAAATATACATGGCCAACTGATGTTGAATGCAGCCTTTCCCGAAATCGCTTTGGACATGGGGCGCTGGTCCAAAATTCCGAGTTTGAAGTTGGAAATCGGGTTGTTGGAGGAAGGGAATCTTACCTCAGCGAACGGAACTTTCGATAGACAGAAGAACAAGGTGGCTGTTTTTAGCCGTGATCTTTTAGGCCAGTTTTCGGACCAGTTGGTGTGTCGTACTCGGCGGCAAGGAGACAGAATGTGGTTTCAAGGTGTTGGGCATAAATCTTTAAAAAAGGTTTTTCAGGAAGAAAATATTTCTGTTAAAGCAAGAAACGGACTACCGTTGATTGCCTCCGGGGCGGAAGTGCTCTGGATTCCCGGTGTTCGCCAAAGCAGCCTGTGTCGACCGGACCAGAACACCGAAAGGGTTTATTGCGTTTTCAAACCGCAGGCTTTGGGTTCTAATTTGAATTCTTTGTAAAACTCAATACTGCGTGGTATAATATATGGAATTGCTTCAGAATGAAGAGGTTTAACCACAAGAGAGGAGTATCATCCTTGAAGTTTTTTAAAAATGCTGCAATTTATATATTGATAATTCTCATGGCGATTGTGTTTATAAAATGGTCGTCCCCTCCCGTTAGCAAAGAGGTAGGAATGGATTACAACGCTTTTAAAAGAGCCGTTGTTGAGGATCAGGTTAAAGATGTCGCGGCGGTTATTGAAGACAATACTATTAAGTATACTGTCACGATGAAAGACGATACAAAACACGAGGTGATTGGGCTTGGGACGGATCCACAACTCACGGCGGATTTGTATTCCCACGGTCTTCCTTACTTCGTCGAAGAGCCTCCGGAACCTCAATGGTGGGTGGGATTACTTAGCACAATTATTCCCATGCTCCTCATCCTTCTGCTGTTCTTCTTTATTATGCAACAAAGCCAGGGTGGCGGCAATCGGGTAATGCAGTTTGGAAAAAGCAAAGCACGATTAGTCGGAGAAGATAAGAAGAAGGTAACCTTTGCCGATGTTGCCGGTGCGGACGAGGTAAAAGAGGAACTTCAGGAAGTGGTTGAGTTTTTGAAGTTCCCAAAGAAGTTTCAGGATTTGGGGGCGAAGATTCCCACAGGGGTTCTACTTTTTGGACCTCCGGGAACTGGTAAAACCTTACTTGCTCGCGCTATTTCTGGAGAAGCTGGCGTGCCATTTTTTAGCATCAGTGGTTCTGATTTTGTGGAAATGTTTGTTGGGGTCGGGGCTTCACGGGTTCGGGATCTGTTTGAACAGGCCAAGAAAAGTGCTCCGTGTATCGTATTTATTGATGAGATCGATGCGGTTGGACGACAAAGGGGCGCCGGTTTAGGTGGCGGACATGATGAACGGGAACAAACACTTAACCAACTTCTGGTGGAGATGGATGGATTTAAC
>JBAQLX010000379.1:0-4650 GCA_049302315.1 Desulfosporosinus sp. | reverse complement strand
ACAACTTACAGATCAGGAAGGGGAAGTACTTCGACCTGGCCGGATGAGTGACTATATTGGGCAGAGAAAAATCAAAGAAAATTTAAGTATCTTTATTCAAGCCGCTTCCACCCGCGGAGAAGCTTTGGATCACGTCTTATTATATGGACCGCCCGGCTTGGGAAAAACTACGCTGGCCAATATTATTGCTGCGGAAATGGGCGTAAGTATCCGAACCACTTCTGGTCCGGCTATTGAACGGCCCGGGGACCTGGCAGCTATCCTGACAGCCTTGGAGCCGCGGGATGTGCTGTTTATTGATGAAATCCACCGTTTGAACAGTACGACGGAAGAAATTCTCTATTCAGCTATGGAAGATGGATGTCTGGACATCATGATTGGAAAAGGTCCAAGCGCCCGTTCCATCCGCTTGTCCCTGCCGCCGTTTACGTTAGTGGGGGCCACAACCCGCGCCGGACAGTTAACATCTCCTTTACGTGATCGTTTTGGGGTTATTAGTCGTCTGGAATTCTATGAAGTTGAGGACCTAAAAGAAATTGTGCTTCGAGCGGCAGGTATTTTAAGATTGGATATAACCGCTGACGGCGCGGCGGAAATAGCCCAACGTTCCCGGGGAACGCCAAGGGTTGGCAATCGCCTGTTAAAACGAGTTAGGGATTTCGCCCTGGTTTGGGAAGACGGCGTAGTTACCCAAACGATAGCCCGCGAAGCGCTGAATTGCCTGGAAGTCGATCCGGTGGGCTTGGATCAGATTGACCAGAAAGCGTTAAAGACCATTATTGAAGTTTTTGCCGGAGGCCCGGTTGGCTTGGAGACGCTCGCGGCGACCATTGGGGAAGAGTCAGTGACGCTGGAAGATGTTGTCGAACCTTTTTTACTTCAAATGGGATTTCTGCAGCGTACACCGCGGGGACGCATGGCGACAGTGAGGGCATATCAGCATTTAGGCTGCACTATCCCCCGGAATCGGGCGGACGGCGGACTTTTTCCTGAATAAAAGGTATAGAAACAGTTTAGGCATATAAGCGGAGGGAAAAGGGTAATCTGAACATTAAGCAAACTTACCCGGAAGTAATATTTTCCGATTGGTGTAAGAAGGTTGGTGTTGAGCATGACCCGGATTATGTATCGGTTACCATTTTTGTGTACGGCTTTATTGATCCTTGTCCTGATCCAGGCTGCGACTTGCCAGGCGCAGGAAATTTCGGTTGAGCTTGTGTGGAAGCTGGGCCAGGCAGGGTGGGTGGAAATCGAGGTTGAAAAAGGGGATTATCGTCTGATTGTAGATTCAACAATCCTCAAGTTTCCGACGGGTTCCGGCCTCCAAGTGGGCTGGGGAGGGTGGGCCCCGGTACTCAGAATTAACCATGAGGAATTTCAAGTCCTTAGGGGGTCCGTTTTGGAAATTAAGGGAATCAACTCAGGCAGCCTAAGGGTTAAAACACCAGAGGATAAGGCAGCTGTTTATCGCGGGGATTTACACCTAAGTTGGCAGAACAGTCATTGGCAGTTAGTCAATAGGGTGGATCGTGAAGACTACCTTAAAGGCGTTGTGCCTATGGAAATGAGCAATGAATGGTCTAATGGCGGGTCAGAAGCGCTCAAAGCACAAGCCGTAGCTGCTCGGACCTTCCTGGTTAAACATACTGAGAATGGTAGAAAGACGATTACGGATTCTCCGGATATTGATCAAGCTTATGCCGGTAAGCTCGTAGAGGGGGCAGCTTCAGCGGCAGTTGAGGCAACGCGGGGCGAAATTCTCGTCGACGACCAGAGCAGGCAGCCGATTGAAGCGCTCTATTCTTCGCACAGCGGAGGATATACAGAAGACGCTAAAAATGTCTGGGGAAAGTCAGATATCAACAACGTGTCTCATCCGGATCCATATTCACAAGCAGTTGGAGGCGCAGCCAATCATTGGCGATTCATAGTCTCGGCTCCGGTCCTGGGTTCCGCCTTTGGGCTTGGACCCGTGCAAAATGTTGAACTTGACAAATTCCCCTCCGGTAGGGTAAAAAGTGTTAGGATGGAAGATGGATGCGGGCTTTCCAAGACTGTAACAGCACGGACATTCGTTAAGGAATTTTATCCTTTTGGGCAGCCAATACAAAAGTTCGCCTTTTTGGGGAGTCTCTTTGAGGTCCAAAAAATCGCTGCTAGCCGCGATCCGTTCGAAAATTCGGGCTTAACAGTTTTTCTTGCAGCTCAGGGATCTCTGGCTTCGGATTTGGCGAGCTTGTATCCAAAGGAGCAGGGACCCTTACTATCCAGAATCTTTAGTTCATCCCTTGGACCAAGTACTGATTCCCAACCATTCGGAGTCTTTATTTTTGATGGACGGGGTTGGGGACATGGTGTCGGGATGTCCCAATGGGGCGCTTATCATATGTCTCAATTGGGGTATAGCTATCAGGAAATATTATCGTTTTATTATAACAATACGCTTATTAGTAAGACATAGGGGATTTTTTTAAGATAACAAAGGAGAATGCTGGTTTGAACGTTTCGGAGTTTGATTATTATTTGCCGGAAATGCTGATTGCCCAACACCCGGTTGAACCCAGGGATGCTTCGCGGTTAATGGTTCTCCATCGAGACAGTGGAAGGATAGAACATCATACGTTTCGAGATCTTGTGTCCCTCTTAAAAAAAGGCGATGTGCTTGTGCTTAATAACACCCGCGTTATTCCGGCGCGTTTGATTGGGGAAAAAGAAGGCGCTGAGGTGAAAATCGAAATCCTGCTCTTGAAGATGCTTGAACTCGACGTCTGGGAGGTCCTGGTTAAACCTGGCAAGCGTCTTAAAGTGGGGCAAAGGGTTCGCTTCGGTGGTGGAATACTGATCGGTGAACTGCTGGATATCTTGGAGAACGGAAACCGGAGGATTTATTTTACCTACGCAGGAGTTTTCGAAACCATTTTAGACACTCTCGGACAGATGCCTCTGCCACCGTATATTACTGCCCAACTGGAAGACCAAGGACGCTATCAGACCGTGTATGCTCAGGAAAGAGGGTCTGTGGCCGCGCCCACGGCAGGGCTGCATTTTACGCCTGAACTTCTGGGCGAACTCCGGAAGAAAGGTGTAGAAATCGTGGAAATCCTTCTGCATGTGGGTTTAGGAACTTTTCGTCCGGTTCAAGTGGAAAATATTCGGGATCATCTCATGCATGCCGAATATTACAGGGTGGATTTGGAAGCTGCCGAGCAAATTAATCGAGCAAAACAAGAAGGCCGTCGGATCATCGCCGTGGGGACAACAGCTGTTCGGACCCTGGAATCCGTAGGGAATAATCTGGGAAGGGTTGTACCAAGTGTTGGGTGGACGGATATTTTTATTTTCCCAGGCTACTCCTTTAAGGTTGTGGATGTTTTATTGACGAATTTTCATTTTCCAAAGTCAACCTTAATTATGCTGGTCAGTGCTTTAGCGGGACGCGATCTTATTTTAAAAGCGTATGAGGCGGCAGTTAAAGAACGGTATAGATTCTATAGTTTTGGTGATGCAATGTTGATAGTTTAACAGATTTTTTTCAGAGGTTAAAGAAGTATGAAAGCCCTTGTACTGTGCAGTACAGGGGCTTTTTGTCAGTCTTTTAATTTGTACAAAAATTTGTGTTCCAGACAGTTTTTGAACCTGATTGATACGATTTTGCCGTTTTTTTTACAAAAGTTTTGTACGTGTCCATAGGACAATCCACCGGACAATCCTTGGACAATACATCGGATTTTCCACGGATTATCCTATGGACTTTCTATCTACTTCCTTATGCTGCTTAGGTAAGAGATACAGCTTTTTTCTTCTGCGCTGATATAGTCTTCAAGTAAGCCCCATATAAGCTTCCTATCACGGTCACCAGCTTTGCAATAACCAGATATAAGGATATTTATTTCTGGATCAGTTTCTCTTGATATATCAGCATATGGAGCAATCCCCAAAAGATAATCAACCGAAACATTAAGAGCCTTCGCTATGTCAACAATGATGTCAATACTCGGCTTATGGACACCATTCACATACCTGGATATAGTAGCCTCTGGGGTATTTGACTCAATAGAAAGCCATTTTTGGTTTACTCCACGTACATCCATGATATGCTTGAGATTTTCGTTAAATGAAAGCATGGTCATCCCTCCAAATTAAATTATATCGTTTTCTTACCACTTTATCAATATTGTTGTGATGTTTTAAAAATCCTGTTGACACTTACGAAACGGTAAGTTAAAATAAAAGAAATACATTAACCATATTGGAGGCGAGAAAATGAACTGTATAGAGCTCAAATTTGCCCGGATGCGAAATCGCAAGACACAGGAAAATATGGCAGAAGTTATCGGAAAATCGCCAAGCTCCTACTCTATGAAGGAGCTTGGAAAAGTTGCATTTTCCCCTGATGAGATAATAGCAGTCTCTCTGAACCTTGGGTTCACAGCCGAACAGATTAACGATATTTTTTTTGATGGCAACTTACCGTTTCGTAAGTGTAATTGCGCAGTTATCACTCCCTCAACTTAATTGTACTTCGTTACTTGACAGTCAAAAGTTCTACTATAGAAATCGTCCATAAAAATCCACGCTATATCGGTAAAACACAGTTAAACAATCTCGAAGGAATCCCGTGAATTTTTAAAAGAGTGCAAGTGAACTAAG
>JBAQLX010000378.1:0-3901 GCA_049302315.1 Desulfosporosinus sp. | reverse complement strand
TTCAGTAAGGTTCGGATACCGGCGTAGATCGCCCCTTTAGCGCGAATGATATTTTTGACGTCATTTTCAGTTATGACCACGTCTTTTTCTCTACCGGCCTGCTCAGCCCAGGCCAAGACGAACTCTTTGTCATCGCCAGCAGCTCTTAAACGCTCCGAGCCTGAGTGATGTCCCAATTGGAAATTCCCAGCCCGATCAATAATTCCTGCTCCGAGCAGCTTAGCCACACAATCCACCAGACCTGACCCGCATATTCCGACAGGCAGACTATTGCTAATCACTTTCAGGGATACATCCAAGGTCTCGGGATCAATGAACACCCGTTCAATCGCCCCTGACATTGCAAGCATCCCAAAAGTTATCCCGCCGCCTTCAAAGCTGGGTCCGGCAGAACAAGCGCAGGCCACGAGCCAGTCCTGATTGCCGAGCACAATTTCCCCGTTCGTTCCGATATCAATGAAAAGGCTGATCTCTTCCCCCTTAGTCAGATCCGTAATCAGTGTACCGGCTACAATATCCCCGCCCACATAACTCGCTACCGAGGGATAACAATGAACCAAGGCTTCAGGCAGCATATACCACTCAATCTCCTTATACCGCTCAATCTTCTTATGCAGCCCAATCTCCTTAGCGGGGACAGAGGGAACGCCGGTCATAGTAGGAATATAGGGCTCTAATCGAATGTAGCGCGGATCAACACCCAGGAATAATTGGGTCATTGTAGTATTGCCGGCGACCATGGCACACGAAATATTGTTACTTTTCAAAGATTGACGGATAAGAATCGTGTCAATAAGATCCTTTATAGTTTCCATAACCGTATGCTGAATCTCTTCCAAGTGCTTCGTTTCTTCTACGGCATATACAATCCGCGAAATAACGTCATTACCGAATTTCGCTTGTTTATTGTATGATCCCTGCTGATCCTCAATTTCTCCTGTCCGGAGATTGATAAGGTAAACGACAACTGTAGTGGTACCAATATCAATTGCCAAACCATAGGGTTGCTGATCATTTCCGGGTTCCACGTGAGTGACGGTTAGCCCGGAATCAATATCAGTTAAGGTGACAGATACATCCCAGTTTGCATCACGAAGGGCCTTTGGCAAGTTTTTGAGAATAGATAAGGGAATATGAATGGGTTTGTCTCCAGCTTTGAGGACACTCCGAAGTACCAGATTCAGGCGGTCCCAATCAGACGTGTTCGTCGTCAAGGTCGGCGCAGGAAGTGAAATTCGCTGCTTCGTTGCCAGTGGATGATGCCCGAACTTTTCCAGTAAATCAGGTCCGCTTTCTGGTAAGATCCCTTGCTGGACATCCCCCATTAAGACCTGAAGATCTTGCAACCGGGACTCTGGAGGCACCTCAAGCGTCAAATCCCCTCGGATCTTGGTTTGACAGGCAAGCCTGACTCCTGCGGAAATTTGCTCGGCTGTTAGGTTTCCAGTTCCCAGCACTAAGGGGTCTCCGCTGGTAACTACAACCTTACAGGCGCCGCAAGTTCCCTTACCCCCGCACCCTGATTTGATATGTATTTCCGCCTGAGCAGCTGCTTTAAGTAGAGATGTGCCGGAGTTAGCTTCAATAATACAGTTCTCAGGATTGAATTTAATTTGAAATGGGGGCATAGTATCACTCCCTTACTAATACAACGGTTGGCTTAAGGCACTTATCGCACCAACCACCCATAATCCTGCCTGCAATCCACAATATATTCAACGTACACTGTCTGATCCTTAATCTGATATAGAATCAAATACCACTTTTCCACGAACAATCTGTGGTATTTATTGATAGGAACAAATTCTGCATTGAGAAAAAGAAAACGCTCCGGCATGGTAGAAAGGGAGCGAATAGCATCCATCAATTCATTCTTTGTTTTCCGAGCGGCAGGAGGACTTTTTTGTGCCAGAAAACGCACATGGCCTGACAACATCTGACGGGCACGGTCGGAAACAATCACCTTATATTGAGGTTTCTTTTCCATGTTCCACCTCATGAATAATGCTGTCCAGATAGCTATCCAGTTCGTCCGGGGTAACTCCGGCACGGCCGGCCAAACGATCTTCCTCGACGGCTAACAGTTCTTCGCGCAGCTTGAGCATTTTCTCACGGCGGACAAACGTATCTAAATCCATAACCACAAGATCGCCCTCGCCGTTTTTCGTAAGATACACAGGTTCTCCGGTAGACCTGCATAAATCCGCGATTTCGTTATAATTCTGCCGAATGCTTGCGGACGGTTTAATCTGCAAGGTATCAACTCCTTGTAGTAACATTCTGATCATATTATACACTTTTCATGCTATAGAATCAAGTTTTGCTCAATGGTTGTAATACAATCCACTTCATCCTTACTTTTCTGTAATAGCAAGCTTTTTTCCGTAATTACACTGGATTGGTGTATAGCATAGCCGCAAAAGTAAGCAAAAAGAAGGACGCAATCAGTGTAATTCCTACAACATCTCTGAGAAATCGTTCCCTGTGACGCTGTTTCAAATCATCAAAATTGACACCTGGCATGTGTACACTCATATTTTTGTCTTCCAATTTTAAATGTCAAGCCCAATTTAGGCGCTCAAGGAGACGATCTGTTTTTCATAGTTGGAACCTGTTGGGTTAGGCTAGAATATCTTAGATGGTCCACTCTAGCACCTTGTTCAAAAAAGCTTGCAGTTGAATAGATTGGGGCGCTTGAAAAACAAAACCGATCTTACGGCGGTACTCTCTGAGTAATTTTTCCACAAATTCCACACGTTTTCCCTCAACTCAGATTTCACCCGAACTCGGTTTCAATAAACCGCCGATCATCCGTAATAAGGTTGATTTCCCTTCTCCTGACGGACCGATGATAGCTAGAGAGCGAAAGCTTCCTCATAGGACACCGACTGTAAGACAGTTCGGTTGAGGAAGACTTTACTCAGGTTTTTAAGCTCGAGTCTCATAATTGTATCTTCCCTCCAGCCAGCGTGTGAATAGGGATACGGAGAAGGTTAGGATAAAGTAGAGCAAGCCTAGGAAGAGATAGTTTTCGAACATTCTAAAATTATCAGCTGAGATTTCTTGAATGGTTTGGGTCAGCTCGATAACCGCTATCACCGATAACAGAGAAGAATCCTTAATGATGGAAGCAAGTTGTCCGGCAAGGGCCGGTAGAATACGCGCCATTAGGATTGGTAAGGTGACCAATTGCCAGGTCTTCAGCGGGGTAAGCCCTATCGCTTTGGCAATCTCATATTGCTGCCTATCGATACTCTCCAAGCCTCCTCGAATAATCTCGGAAATATAGGCGGCCTCAAAAATGGACAGAATTATCACTCCAGAGAAGTAACGATTAGATATTCCCCGTAGTACCCTTTTTAATGTTTCAGGTCCCTGCATCACAGCATTAAACCCGTTAACGGCATAGAACGTAATCCGATGACATTGATACTTTCTTTATTGCATTACATTTCACAGATATCGGTGTTTATTAATTTTTTATTGCATAAAAGCCCGCCTGCATGAACGAAACCCAGAAAACTTCGAAAACTTTAAACCCCGTTTCATGTAGAAGGTTTAGGTGTTCTTCCAAGGTGATGGGGAAAAACTTGGTGTTAAACCTCTCAAGGTGGCTTTTTACAGATTCCTCACTCTTGCCATGGACCAACTGGAACCTCTTCCATCTTTCCAGTCCGATTTGAACTCCCCTTTCAGAGTTGGGCCTTATATTTTCAAAAGTGATAAAGACACCGCCTTTTTTTAGCATACGAATTGATTTTCATTAAGGTCTCACTCGCCCATCAAATCGGCAATGTTCTTCTGGACTAGCCGTACTGCTGAGGGGTTGCGCATGACGAGAATACTGGCTCCGACCTAGAGGACACCGCAAGCGGTTACTGCTTCCCAAAGCACGCTGCGG
>JBAQLX010000377.1:0-2177 GCA_049302315.1 Desulfosporosinus sp. | reverse complement strand
AAACCCTCGATCAGCTCCTGGAGATCCCAGAGAGCGAGTTTAGAAAAGCGGATTCTCATTACCTATAAGGAGTACAATAGAGGGTTTGCTTTATTGATAGCAGCGCTACAGATAAATACATATTCATAGCCCGGAACATTCCAGACAAACCCGCCCAGCAAAAGCCCTTTACGTTTCAAAACGTAAAGGGCTTTCTTTTTTAAGGATTCGCGGGTGAGAAAAAAGTGTAACAAGCTCTCGTCCACGTTTATAGAATATAAATAGGGGACTGCAAAAAACGAAACGGAGTTGAACACAATGAATGGTTTAATCAAGCTGACGCTTTGTCAAAAAGGCTGTTGTCCAACCGTAGAATTTGATACTGACAGCGTAAT
This sequence comes from Desulfosporosinus sp., assembly GCA_049302315.1. Classification (GTDB taxonomy): domain Bacteria; phylum Bacillota; class Desulfitobacteriia; order Desulfitobacteriales; family Desulfitobacteriaceae; genus Desulfosporosinus. The sequence continues at coordinate 1,803 of JBAQLX010000377.1, read as the reverse complement.
CATCAAAGATGATAATGGCGGAAAAGTATCCCTAACCATTGGTCAGTTTAGAATTCTTTTAGATCAATACCAGAATATTCAAGGTGAAGCGTAATGCTTTTTAATATGCTGTTAACTTTAAGCATTCGATTTTTTCTATTTGATTTTATTTTGTTTAAAGGTTTAAGAAATTATCTTAACTCAAAAGGGTATTTCTTTAGAAAACTCTTGAGTTGTCCTTTCTGTCAAGGGTTTTGGTGCGGTCTGGGGATTTTTCTGACTGCGCATAGGGTCTCTTTTGATCCAGGTTTTTTACTATCCATGCTGTGCTTCGGTTTTGTCACGGCATATCTTAGCCTAATAACTACCGCTATATTTTATCCCTTGATTGAAAAATTTGAGGAGAAAAACGGCGCCCTTTGATAATCACAAATAACCTCAATTCGCTCCAGATTATCCACCGATTGCCGTGCCTGAGGATTTGCGCTATACTTGTCGGGAGATAAACGATGCAGGAGGGTGTCATGAAAAAGGAAAACATCAGCGGATTAAACGGTTACGATATCCCGTGTATGAATAATTTGAGCGGCGGCGAGAGAATGGCCGTCATTATCAGCCATGGTTTCGGGAGCAGCAAGGAAAGTCCGACCGCACAGACTATTGCGTCGGCACTGCCGGAACACGGCATAGGAACGTACAGTTTTGATTTTCCCGCCCACGGCGACAGTCCGGTTGACGGTGAGCAGTTTAGGATACCCAACTGTCTGAACGACCTTGCCGCAGTTGAAGTCCATGTGCGTGAGCTCCTGCCCGAAGCGGAGATCGCCTACTTCTCGTCCAGCTTTGGCGCGTACATCAATCTGATCTATCTGGCGAAATGCCCGCATGCTGGAAGGAAATCTTTTCTGCGCTGCGCGGCGGCGGACATGCCGAGGCTGTTCAGGAATCGCACTACGATCGAGCAGTACGCCCAGCTTGACGCGCAGGGCTACATCATCTTGGATTTTGACTATATTCGCCCTCTGAAGATCATGCGGGAATTCTACGACGACCTTGAGGCGCACGACGTGTTCAAACTCTGCCGGCTGGATATGGCAGAGCTCGCGATGATCCATGGCGACGCCGACGAGACCGCCCCGGTGGCGGACGCGCGTCGCTTTGCAAAACAGTTCGGCGCGAGACTGACCGAGGTCAAAGGTGCAGATCACCGCATGAGGATTCCGGGCGGAATGGAGCAGGTTATCGACGCCGCGCTGCGGTTCTTTATCGCAAAGTAATGCGAATAAGGTTTATGTCGAATAACGCGTATTTATAAGTACCTTCGCATCCTTTGCGCGGGCATTTTTTACAATTTACAAAATACCCAAACAAGACATATTTCGGTACAAGCAAACCCAGTATATTATTTAGTGTCAACAGAGGAAAAAGAAAAAAGACCCGAAGGCCTTTGATCTCAAGTGGTGCGGTCGGGGGGACTTGAACCCCCATGCCCTTGCGAGCACTAGAACCTGAATCTAGCGCGTCTGCCAGTTCCGCCACGACCGCGTAATAAAAATCATTATATAATGAGATTGAGAGTTTGTCAATAATTAAATTCGTCCATTGAAAGAGTAAAGTCACGATGATACAATCGTAGTATTATCTTAGCGGCAGTTGGACACGTTGATGATGGAGGCGCCTTGTGAGAAAACAATTGATTGTCGGCCTGACAGGGGCAAGTGGTTCAATCTATGCACTCACGTTAATTAATGTCCTCGCTGCAATGGACTGGCAGGTTGAAGTGGTCATGTCGCCGATCGGAGAAAAAATACTCGTCTATGAAAC
>JBAQLX010000376.1:0-17321 GCA_049302315.1 Desulfosporosinus sp. | reverse complement strand
GCCATTATATAAACCAGTAAAAGAGACCCTATGAAGTTTGCAATCCAGACAATTATCCAGTTCTTTAACAAACCTCCCCATGTATTTTGACCATTTAGCGCTCCAAGCATCATAAACATATTGTTGCCTGTAAACAGTTCTGCTCCGCCAATAACCACTAACATAAGACCTGTGCTAAACACTGCGCCGAACAACAACTGACCAATACCATTACCTAAGTACTTTGGTACGTCATGACCAACTACTGTCGCCAGATTGGCTCCGAAACCAATATAGGCTCCGGCTAAAATTCCAAGTACTAACAATTTGCCAATTGATAGGGTTGACTTAGCTTTTCCTATACCGCTGACATTGCCCGCTACTTCTCCTGGTCCAAAGAAATTCATACTTTAAACATCCCTTCTTTAATTACTTTAGAGTAAATTACTTTATAATAATTCATCCCAATCTTATCTTCTCTAATTTTTATCTATTCTGGCGCCCTATCATCCCCCCTGCACATTTGCATAGTTTGCGAGAATCTCCGGTAATCCGTTCTATATCACACCTCCTCTCTCTAAATAATATACATGTTAGTATGGTGTTTCAATAGTAATTTTTAGTGCTATACTTAGAATGAATACTGTGGAAGCTTTTAGATTGATCACCTAACTCGACCTATCACCACGTAAAATTGTATTTTGTTTTTAAACCACACGCACGATAATTTTGTGTAAAACGTCGGTAGTATAACCCAAGTTAACCTCTGCATCTTTGATATGGTGGTAAACTTCTCTATATTTCAAGGCATGCATCGCGTCTGAACTATTAAATAACACCCCCATACCTGCTCGATACTCATTTTCTATAGCACACTGGACCTTGCGGATTATTCCTATTTTATTTTTCGATTTGCGTGGATCTTCTTTTAATAGCTGGATTGCCTCAGCAAGTTGATCTGTCCCTACCTTCAATTGCTGCACCATGTTATGAATAATTGAATCCTCAACCACTTCAAAAGCATCCATTGCCGTTAGCGTAGATTTTGCATATTCTACGATCCTATCCATTTCAATGGAAATAGAATATATATCCTGTCGATCAAAAGGAGTGGCAAAGGCTTCTATTAGATGGTCTTCCATAGAAAACCGACACCGATCCACCGCATCCGCCTCGCGTAATAATAGCTGGTAGTCTTCTTCTGATCGACTGCTCAGCCAACTACTCAAATATCCCACCACGTTGGCAGTGGCTTCTGCCTGATCCCCTATCATCTTATAAAAATCGCGTGTTACGGGAAACAACCTCTCCCAAAAATTAAGTTTAGCCATGATTTCCTCCCCTGCTCAGTCAACTATTATTACCCCACTATACGCAACATGTAAAATACCATTGCTGCAACGATTGCTGACGCAGGTATTGTAATACACCAAGCAACAATAATTTCTTTACCAATCTTCCAGTTAACCATCCGGAATTCATCCGCTCCGCCAACTCCTGCTACACTACCTACAATAACATGAGTCGTTGATACGGGTGCGCCAAGCGCTGTCGCCAAAGCAATACACCCACCCGAAGAAAGCTGAGAATTCAGACTATGAACCGGACGAATCGTGTAAATACCTCTCCCAATGGTTTTCATGATCGGCCAACCACCAAGCAACATTCCGGCAAACATGGCTAAACCAACTAAACCTTTAACCCAGATTAACCCAACTCGACCGCTTGAATAACTTGTGGAAGCTAAAGCCAGCGATATAATCCCAACTGTTTTTTGCGTATCATTGGCCCCAAAACTATAAGCTAATAACCCGGCTATGACCCATTGTATTCTTTTTATCCAGCTATTTAGTGAGAATTTCACATTTCGCAGAGCAATATTTGCTATTTTTTGAAGTATAAATGCAGCTATAAACCCTAAAATAGGAGATAATATTAACACCAGCACAATTTTTGATATTCCCATTAATTGATGGCCTGGACCAATCAGTTCGCTCCAACCCCATAAAATATAATTTGAACCACGCGCAATCCAAACTGCTCCCACTAATCCTCCAATCAAAGCATGGGTGGAACTTGAGGGAAAACCGAATTTCCAAGTGACTAAATTCCAGACCACAGCCCCGATCATGGCAGCTAATAGTACATTAAGCAGAGCCGTTTCTGTCGGTATTATAACAATTGCAGCAATGGTATTGGCTACAGCGCTACCACTCGTCAACGCTCCAGCAAAGCCACAGATAGCTGCTAAGAATATCGCCTGGAGCGGGGTCGCCGCTCTGCATGAAATAAACGTTGCTACAACAGAACTGGCATCATGCAGACCATTAGTAAATGTGAAAATAAGTGCTACTAAACAAACAATTGTTAACATCTCTATCGTGAAACTTGTCATTTTCCACCTCTAAACAACGGACCACTCTGCAATTTCTGGAATGGTCGCTTCACTCCATTATATACTAATTTTTGTGTGGGTAGAATACATTTTTCGCTTGGCACATCACGGTAAGATTTTGCTCAACTTTTTAACGATTGTGGTTGCATCTTCCATAATCCCGGTAATCACCTCGTTTACACTCTTTAATTCATCAATAATGCCTGCTATTTGGCCGCAATAAACAGTTCCTTCTTCAACCTCGCCGTTTTCTGCGGCACTCCTGGATCTGCCCGTTCCGATCAATTCAAAGAGTTCCTTTGCTGTGGCCCCCCTTGCTTCAGCTTCAAGGATCATTTCCGTTAATTTATTTCTGACACATCGAGTGGGACCCATGGCTCTTCCTGTTATCACCGTTCCGGTATTCCTTACATTTAGTATAGCATTCTTGAAATTTGGGTGGCCTTTAGCCTCGTGAGTCGCGGCAAATCGAGTTCCAATTTGAACCCCCTGTGCACCCAGCGCCATTGCAGCAACAAAGCCATTTCCATTGGCGATACCGCCTGCAGCGATAACCGGGATATCCACGGCCTTAACGATTAGAGGTACCAGAGCCATGGTTGTAATTTCATCAAACCCGTCGTGTCCTCCTGCTTCCGTCCCCTCAGCAATTATCGCATCCACACCAGCTTCTGCGGCTTTAATTGCCAACACAGGACTGGGGGACACATGAATAACTTTAAGACCAGCGTCATGGATTTTTTGTGTAAAATGTTTCGGACTGCCAGCGGATGTTGCGATCACACTTACCCCTTCTTTAATGGCAACATTAACCAAATCTTCCGAATGGGGGAAGACGATGGGGACATTAAGCCCAAACGGCTTTTCCGTTTTTGCCTTTACAAGCCGTATTTGTTCTCTCAACTCGTCACCCGTCATACATCCGCCTGCAAGAAACCCCATTCCTCCTGACTCTGAAACCGCAGCACACAGTTCATGGTAACTAACCCAGACCATACCGCCCTGTAGGATGGGGTATTTGATTCCAAATAAATCGCACACTGCTGTCTTAAACATAATCAACATCCTTTCAAATGTGTTATTACAGTAATGAACTGTAATTACCTATCCTGACTTCATTCCAGACATGCTTCAATAAACCCTCCAAATAATGCATGACTATGAGTTTCAGTATCCATACTCTCCGGGTGCCACTGAACCCCTACGCAAAACTTAGCCCCGGGCTTTTCAATCCCCTCAATGATTCCATCTGAGGCGAGCGCATTTTGAATAAAGCCAGGCGGAATCTCTAATACAGCTTGATGATGGAGGCTGTTGACTCCGATTTTCGTCTCTCGAAGCAGACGATAAAGCAGAGATTCTCCTACGATCTCCACATTGTGCCAAACGTGTTGACGTGGGGCTGTTTGGCTATGTTCCATTGAACCTGGATATTGGCTGGAAATATCCTGATAGATTCCTCCCCCAGCTGCGACCGCCAGAACCTGTATGCCGCGGCAAATCCCGAAAAGCGGAAGATTCTGCTGCATTGCCAGTTGAGTAAGTAAGAGCTCGCTAAAGTCCCGCTCAGGAAAACACTTTCCAACTCCGCGGCGGGGATCTTCTCTTAAATAAACGGGGGAAATATCCCCTCCGCCCGATAAGAGCAAGCCCTGAATATGATCCAATAAGTCTCTACCATCTTCATGTGTTCGGACTGGCGGAAGAATGAACGGGATTCCGCCCGCTTTTCTAACCCCTTCAACATAATAATGACGCGGAAACGTCTCTGGTTCTTCCGTACAATGAGCCGCTGTAATACCGATCACTGGTTTTCTTAACATCTCATTCGTCTCTCTTTCTAACCTTCCAGAAAGTTATATTAATAAATAAAAACAGCGCCGGTTGTGGTCTCCGCTTCGCTGCCTTATTTCTTAAATTTCTTAAATATCCGTAAGTCCCAGACTAATTTCGGTGGCTTGATCCACCCTAAGCATCACTTCTTCATCCAAAACAGCCACTTTTTCTTTAAGTCGGCTTTTATCAATCGTCCTAATCTGCTCAGTTAGAATGACGGAATCTCGTTCCAAACCGCTTCGTTTAGCTCGTACTTCGACGTGAGTGGGTAATTTTGCTTTGGCAATCTGAGAAGTAATTGCGGCAACAATTGTCGTCGGGCTGAATTGATTCCCTATGTCGTTTTGAATCACGAGGACTGGACGAGTTCCCCCTTGTTCTGAGCCGACGACGGGGTTAAGCTCTGCGTAATATATTTCCCCGCGTTTTATGATCATCTCTGATACGCCACCATCGTTTCTTCATAGTACAATAATACTTCTTGTTCCGTAGAAAATAACTCCCTGGCTATCGACAAATTCAGTTGTGCCATCTCCAAGTACCCTTTACGCATCTGCTCATGGATTCCTCTTTTCCGGCGTTCGTAAAGGATGCTGTTTAGCGCTTCTCGAATAAATTCGCTGCGATTGCGTTTCTCAACTGTGACTATCCCGTCCACTTCCGCAAGCAAACTCTCCGGTAAACTGATCATAATCCTCTTACTTTCTGCCACATTAGCACCCCCAAGTCATTTAGCCAGCAAAAGCTATACTCTATTATAGACAGCAAAGCAAAAAAGTGTCAACGAACAATAAGGCTAAATTAGCCTAACACCCTTGAAAATACGGCTATTTCAACATGTAATTTATGGCAACGGGAAAATACAAGGAAAATAATACGGAAACATCGTGTACTAAAGATAGTCTATCAATATATCACTCATGCTATACTGTTTTTTGCATTAAATCAACCATCGAATTGTTTCAGACTAATTTCAATAGCCTTTTAACCATAGCCTCATGGGCTAACTCTTCCAGGCGGTCGTCGAGTTCCTTCAGGCGAGTGTCCGATCCGCGCCTTAGAATGGCCAGTTCCAACAACAAATCTGCGAAGTGTGGATTTTTCGGGAGAAGTGGTCCATGCAAATACGTGCCGAAGACATTGCGGTATCGTACCCCCTCCTCCCGGTCATCCCCGTTATTCCCATGCCCAAATAAGACTTTACCTAAAGGCATGACCCCTTCACCCAAATACGTTTTACCTGAGTGGTTCTCGAACCCGACCAATGTCCTTTCATCAATTTCCACAACAACATTACCTATTAAACGCTTCGCTCCAGCGATGGTCCAGATGTCTATTATGCCCAACCCCTGAATTTTTTCTCCACTGACCATTTGATAGTATCTGCCCAACATTTGATACCCGCCACAAATAGAAAGAACGACAAGGCCATTCTCTATGGCACTTCGAAGTTCCTTTTCCCGACGCATCAAATCTTGAACCAGCAGGGCTTGTTCACGGTCAGAACCTCCGCCAAGAAAGAGAATATCCATCCCATTAAAGTCCAAGTCATCACCCAGAGAGGCTTTCTGAATTACCGGCTCAATCCCTCGCCAACGGCAGCGGGCCGCCAACGCTAAAATATTCCCTCGATCTCCATAAAGATCGAGCAAGTCTGGATAAAGATGGCAAATATTTAGTTTCACTTAGTACGCCCCCTCTCCATCAACCTTAGCCTTGGGTCGAGACAAACCGGCATTTTTTTGGCGACTTTCCAGGAGCTCACGAAGTGGAAACAGCAAAGTATAGGTGGGTAAGATAAAGGCCCCCTCTTCCGCTGCCCTGCTTGCATGCAAACGATCAAGCGCCTCAGCCAAAGTATGTTCAATGACAAGTTTCTCGACGGATACTCCGGCATATTTAAGCCTCAAAGCTATGTCCTCCGCACGAAGTCCGGTGCAAATCACTTGGTTTATGCTGGCATTATGCGTCCCTAATCGTTCAAAATTAACATCCCAAAGCCAGGAAATATCCCGTCCGTCTGCCGCTAAATCATTAATTCCAATTAAAATCCGAAGGGGTTTATTTACTCCCAGCATCGTCTGAATAATCTGATCAAACCCTGTGGGGTTTTTAACGAGAGTTAACGTGATCTCCCCTTCCGGCAAATAAAAACGTTCCATCCGTCCGGCTTGAGGAATGAAGTCCCGTAAACCTCTTGCAATCAAGCCGTCGTTTAACCCCAGTTGACGAGCTGCAGTAAGCGCTGCCAACGCATTGTACAGATTATAGTACCCTTGCAAAGCTATAGCAAATGAGGTCGCCTCCACCTGAAACAGTAGCAAACCCTCCTCCGAACGAACGTTTTGAGCTAATATTTCAGGCACGGGACGGCGGAATCCGCACCCTAAGCAATTGAAAATCCCCAATTGCCCGTAATGAAAAAGCGTATAATCAAGGGCAGCACCGCATACCGGGCAAAACCTCGCTTCCCGGGTTTCTTGGCTCTCATTTTGGCTATCGGGGGTACGTTCTACGCCATAGTATATTACCTGCGCATGATCCGTGCCGAACTGGGCAACCAAAGGGTCGTCCGCATTTAACACGAGGACCGTTTCTTTAGGTAGAGACTCTCTGACCATACGAACAGTGGTATCTAACTCCCCGTAACGATCAAGCTGATCACGAAAGAAATTGGTAACAATAGCCAAGGTGGGAGACACTTGTTCGCAAAATTTAGGCGCTGTAGCTTCATCCACTTCCAGTAAAGCAAAACTCGTCCGCGAAAAGCCGTTCCAACGCGTATTTTGGATCAAAGCCCCCGTAATACCGGTCAAGAGGTTCGCCCCAGCCTGGTTAAAGGCAAATTCTTCTCCGGATTGACGTATTATACTGGCGAGGAGATTAGCTGTTGTTGTTTTCCCATTGGTCCCAGTGATCATAATAATCCCGTCCGTATAAGCCGCACTCAAGCGCCTCATTATCTCGGGATCAATCCAATTAGCGATTTTCCCGGGTAAGGTCGTCCCCTTTTTCCCGGTTACTAACAGCCCCTTAGTTATTATCTTACCTGCCCATAAGGCAACCCAAAAACGCCACGTTCGCTTCATAGATACTCCTTTAATCCTAGTCAGTCCTGTTTAATTGTAGCACTCTTATTTGTATTATCAACCAGGAATAGTTTACTGCAAACATCAACACGAAATATCATAGTGACCTCGTTTAGCTTAAACCGAATAAGAACTGGCAATCAGGAAAACCTCCTTCACACCAGTTCTTATCTTAACTCGATAAACTGCTTTTTTCATTCACACTTAATAGGCCTTAAAACCATTGATACTTTGATAAACAAACATATCAAGCATAGGGCCAAGTACAAAGCTTAAGAAAACTCTAAATCCTTCCGCCAATACCAGGGCCACACCGACACGGATCAGAAGACGTACTCCACGAGACGTTGATCGTCGCAGAATTCCATCAAAATTAAGGGCTCCGGCAGCACTCCAACCGAGTACCAGACAAAGAATAAAAAATGCATAACTCATCCAAGTGGTTAGATCAAACACAGCCCCACCCCCTTGCCACAACTTATGATGTAACAAGGGATTTTATGTTAATCTCAATAGGCAATTCCCTGTGCATACATAGCATTGGCAACCTTTATGAAACCTGCGATGTTTGCTCCAACTACCAGGTTATCTTCCACTCCATATTCTTTTGCAGCTTCACTTGCATTATTATAAATATTAACCATTATGTCCTTGAGTTTTGCATCAACTTCTTCAAAAGACCATGAATATCGCATGCTATTCTGGCTCATTTCGAGCGCTGAAGTTGCCACACCACCGGCGTTTGCAGCCTTAGCCGGACCAAATACCACTTTTTTCTCAATGAATAGATTAGCCGCTTCAGCAGTAGAAGGCATATTTGCGCCCTCACCAACAGCGTAGCATCCATTTGCTATTAAAGTTTTCGCTGCTTCTTCATCCAATTCGTTCTGGGTAGCACACGGTAAAGCGATATCACACTTAACGTTCCAGATACCGGCACATCCTTCCTGGTAAGTCGCACCTGGATGAGCCTCGACATATTTACTGATTCTTTGTCTTTCAACTTCTTTTAATCTTTGAATGGTTGCCACGTTTATTCCTGCAGGGTCATAGATATAACCATTTGAGTCACTCATGGCAACTACTTTTCCGCCTAATTGGTGAACCTTTTGTGCTGCATAAATAGCAACATTCCCCGATCCGGAAACAGTAACGACTGTACCTTTAAATGACTTACCCTTAGCCTTGAGAGCTTCTTCCATAAAGTAGCAAAGGCCATAACCTGTTGCTTCTGTTCTAGCTAAACTTCCCCCGTACTCTAATCCTTTTCCTGTGAGAACTCCGGTAAATTCGTTACGGAGTCTTTTGTACATTCCATAAAGGTAACCGATTTCACGACCACCTACACCAATATCTCCAGCCGGCACATCTGTGTCTGTTCCAATATGTTTCGACAACTCCGTCATGAAGCTCTGACAGAATCTCATTACTTCTCCGTCTGATTTACCTTTAGGATCGAAATCACTTCCGCCCTTACCTCCGCCTATAGGAAGACCTGTCAGCGAATTTTTTAAGATTTGTTCAAAGCCAAGGAACTTGATGATACTTGCATTGACGGACGGATGGAGTCTTAACCCACCCTTGTAAGGACCAATGGCACTACTAAACTGTATTCTAAAACCACGATTTACCTGAACCTCTCCATTGTCATCAACCCATGCTACCCTGAAAATAATTTGTCTTTCCGGCTCTACAAATCTGCTGAAGATATTTGCTTTAACCCATTCAGGATGTTTCTCGGCAACCGGCTCCAGTGATTCCAGTACCTCATTTACTGCCTGGTGAAATTCGGTTTCATTTGGATTTCTCTTTGTCACTTGTTCCATTACATTTGCTAATAGTTTCATCTTGGTTCCTCCTCGTTAATTACTAAAATCCTCAGCGAGTTACCCATTCTGCTACCGTCCAAATGTGCTCTGATAATTCTGCAGCCACAGCAAGAGTGCGATGTACTCGCTTTCCATCGTCTATTAGTTGCCTGAATGAATCTATTTTTAAGAAGAATTCAGCTTATTACTTGTATATTTTACCATGCGTATCACCACCTTTAACCTTTTTTAACAACAATAAATCAAGCCCTACGAGTTTCTCCCAGAGCAAAGTTGGAAATATTCCTAGCTTAGGTTTTAACAAGAAATTCAGTTTTGTTGTCAAACCCGCGCAATACAAAAGCAAAGGCTCTCCCGCTCCATCCACACATAGATGGCGCCTAGAATACCAATGCTTATATTGCTTTGTTCGTCATTGAACCTATACAAATGTAAATGGCGAATCTGTCACTAGTACTACAAAATCTGTACAACACAAAAGCAAAGGTTCTCCCGCTCCATCCACACGTAGATGGCGCCTAGAATACCAATGCTTATATTGCTTTGTTCGTCATTGAACCTATACAAATGAATGGTTGCATCTTGAGTACCAGAGTTTCAGAACCGTCCCTACGGCCTGTTAATTAGCCGTACGCCCATCGTATACGCGAGATATATCCAGCTTGCGTTGCAGCATCGACATTGATGAGCGTGCACAGGTAGGACTATTCTCGTGATGAGGTGAGTGAACCGGATTAGGCAGCCAACTACAACAGCTGCCAAGATTTTAACTTGTACTATTTTAATTGGAACACAATTATATTAACATATTCCATGAATGATGGTAACAAATTGCCCTAAAGTATTATGTATTTTTCCACTCCTCCTATGGCCCAAGATATACTCGGGGAACTCGTTTGGATATTCCACAGACCACTTCATAGCTGATGGTTCCGATCCACTCTGCCATCTCAGTCGCAGTAATTTGATCATAACCATCTTTTCCCAAAATTGTTACAACATCGCCTACTTGTACTCTTGGTATCCTGGTCACTTCAAGCATGGTCATATCCATACAGATCCGCCCAATCATTGTAGAACGTTTCCCGTGGATTAACATTTCACCCTGATTGGAAAGCGCTCTGCGCAGCCCATCAGCATACCCGACAGGGATAGTTGCAACACGCGTAGGGTAGGCTGCTTGAAATGTACGGCCGTAACTTACGGTTTCTCCTGCTTTGATACTTTTGACTTGAGAAACTTTGGCTTTCCAGGCCATTACTGGTTCCAAACCGACAGCTCCACCAATTTGAGAAGAAGGAGTATAGCCATAAAGACTAATTCCCGGACGAACCAACTCGAAATGGAATTCCGGGAACTGAAGGATCGCCGCGCTGTTTGCCGCATGACGAATCGGAATAGTTAGCTCAGCCTTCTTCAGCTTATCATAAAGGGATTGAAAGCGGTTTAGCTGCTCCCTGGCAAACGAGGGATCTCTTTGATCTGATGTAGCAAGGTGAGTATATATCCCTTCAATGAATAGATTAGGCAAAGCAGCAATTCTCATGATATCAGCGAAGTCTCCCTCTCGAAATCCGATCCGGTTCATTCCTGTATCGATTTTTAGATGTAATCTCGCTGTTCGGTTTTGTTTCACGGCCGCCTCAGAGAGCGCTTGAGCCTGCGACAATTGATAAATAGAAGGAATAATCTCCTCCCTAACTAAAATATCCGACTGATCCGGCTCAGTAGCCCCAAGGACCATGACCGTAAGCTCCGGAAACACCGCTTTAATTTCCAGCGCCTCTTCCAGTAAAGCAACACCATATCGTTGCGCTCCGCACGCAAGCAGTGTTTTTACAACTGGAATCAATCCATGCCCGTAGGCATCAGCCTTGACAATTGGCATCATTTCAGTTCGAGTATACGCTTGAAGCTTGAAGTAATTTTCTCTCAGCGTTTGAAGATTTACCTCAGCCCAAACCTGTCGCAACCCCATATGTTCATCTCCTCTTTCCCTATATTTGGCTTAACTTCCAACTCACGCCGAACTGTAGGGAGCTTATCCGCCACTTCTGATGCACTGAATCCTGACCACCCGTACTCACCAGCCAAGACGTCCGCTGCTTTCCCGTGCAAATATACGCCCAGGCACGCCGCCTCGAGCGGGGCAACCCCTTGAGCCAACCAAGCCAGAATGCTGCCTGTGAGTACATCTCCCGTTCCTCCTGTGCCAAGTCCTGGATTACCCGTAGAATTGAAGAAAGCGCGACCGTCCGGAGAGGCAATAATGGTCACAGACCCTTTTAAAACAACTATCGCTTCCCATTCAACCGCTTTCGCCACTGCAAGATCTAGTCGATTGTTCTCTACGTCTTCGACACTACACTCGCAAAGTCGAGCCATTTCACCCGGATGAGGGGTAAGCATCAGCGGACCTTGACCATTTCTTGAACCCAGTAAACCCGGTTCTATGGCGACCAGATTAAGGGCATCTGCGTCCAGGACTACCGGACAGCTTATGTTTCTCAAGATTTCCCCTAATACCGAAATAAATTCGGGTTTTTGGGCTAAACCCGGGCCTACCGCAAGAGCTTGGGCGCTCTCGGATTGTTTGAAGATCACGGACCAAGCTTCTTCGTTCAGGCACTCGTCTCCCGGAGCAGACCAAATGGTCGCCTCCGTGATTGCAATATCCACTTCCTTTGCTATTCCCTGGGGAGCAACTATTTGCAATAGTCCAATCCCGCTTCGCAAAGCCCCCCGTCCAGCTAAAACAGCTGCCCCGCTCATTCCTTTAGACCCTGCCACCAGAATTCCCTTGCCATGGGTCCCTTTATGTCCTTTTAGTTTGCGGATGGGGATCATTTTGCGCACATCGTCATCGGTTAAGACAAACGTGGAAATTCCTTCATCCTCAAGGTAGACTGCGGGAATAGAAATAGGATCCACAACGACCCTTCCGCTATAGTCTGGTCCTTCACCGAGAAAAAGACCCCATTTGGGGAGTCCAAAGGTAACCGTAGTCTGGGCGTGAATCGCCGTACGATAAACCTTACCGGTACTGGCCTCTACCCCGCTGGGAATGTCAATAGAAACCACCCATCCCGGGGCATGGTTCACTTCATCCACATATTCTTCCACCAGACTTGGCAAGACGCCACGCATCCCAATCCCATATAGTGCATCCACAACGACGTCCGCTTGAGCCAGCGCTAAACGGGTCAATCGGCGTTGTTTCTCTCCTTCAACGACAAAACATTTCCCCGTTGTTCCTTGATAAAGGCGTAAATTTATGGCTGCATCTCCTTTTAATTCCTCCAGTCCGGCAAATAAAAAGGCCGTGACATCCATGCCTTGGAAAACTAAATGTCGAGCCACAGCCAAGCCATCTCCGCCATTGTTACCCTTACCAACCAAGATCACAGCTTTTCGACCGCTTAACCCTGCCTCCTCCTTAGGGAGACAACGTCGTATTTCCTGGACAACTGCCCAGGCCGCATTTTCCATCAGGACTATACTTGGAATGCCATAATGATTAAAGGCTTTTTCCTCGATCTGCCGCATCTGTTCCGCATTGACCACACGCACTTTCCCCACCCCTGTTCATTCTATATTTTATCCAATCGTAAGACTCCCACTTCTACAAGTGGGAGAGGTACACCTTATTCTGCTTCGGTGGGGGTTGACTCCCCCACCGAAGACTCGATGTTCAACTTTAGTTGAACGAGTTCACTTTATCTTATCTTATTCTTATCTGATCATTTCTTAACCCCGTCGTTACCCAACCAATGAATGAAATAAAATTGCATAGAGGTGTAATTTCATTTCATTCATCCCATTCAGCTTAAAATTGCAAAGGCCATGGCCTGCGTTCGATTGTGGGCTAAACTGACTCGCACTTGGGACCCGCCGCGAGCCAAAACCAAATCCATGGCTCTAGAACTGAGATAGACCAAGGGTTCTCCACTTGAATCACTTAAGATTTCTATATCATGCCAGGCCAAGCCGCGGAGACCTGTCCCCAAGGTTTTAAGAACAGCCTCTTTTCCGGCGAAACGGGCTGCATAACTCTGGAAGCCTTTGTTCATTAAATTTTCTCGTTCTCGCGTCGTGAAAAGACGTGCATACAACTTGGGCTGCCGTTTTAACGCATTAACCACTCGTTCTATTTCAATAATATCAATACCTGGATACATTTCGCATACTCCAAATCACAGAATTAATTGTTGCAACTTTTCTTGTCCCTCCGAGGATCCTGCCGCCAGTAAAACATCTTCTCCGCGAAGGACAAACCCAGCTTCCGGAGAAAACTGTTCAAAACCATCTCGAATCACCGCTACAATAGTGGTTCCCGTACGCTCCCGAACTCTTAATTCCCGCAAAGTCTTTCCAATAGCAGATGAGGTCTTTCCAATTTCGATTTCCCCGACATCCAGCCAACGGGACATTATGCGGTCTGCATATCCCTGCAGTTGGTTAAGATGCCTCTCAATCTTCATATCATTTTCGTGCCTTATCTCCATTAGACTTTTTAACTCCTCTAGAAAAAATTGAATTTCTCCTTTTTGATTTACAGATTTAAAAAATTTTTCCGCCATAGCTTTCGATGTTACAGTAATCCCTACTCCCTGACTGGCCATCACCACACCGACATTTTGCAATATTGCGATAGCCCGGCGAATGGTTTCCGGTGAGACATTATATCGCCCTGCAAGAGTAGAGCGACCGTGAATCTTTACCCCTTCATGGTATTCCCCCATCATGATTGCATGAGCTATATCAATGGCAATTTCCTGATAGCGTGCTTGCTCCAACATATTCAGCTCCTTAACATATAACATTATTGAAGTTCGCGGTTCATGTTCGAGAATCAGATTTTTACCCTATTATAACATAGCCAACTTCAGGTGACATCATGCTATTGATCAGTAAAAATCAATATGTTTATCATCCGTTCCATCCAAAAAGCAACGGTTTGGGCACTCTGATCGTTCTTAAAACGAGTACCCAGATCTCGTCCCACATCTCTTATAGTAGACATTGCATACCCTCTCTCTAACCCACAGTGATCTCATAATTTCATGTTTTTTATGTGAACTAAACAATCATCATTGGGTTAAATCAAAGAAATCTGTCCAGCTACCCCCGACTGCCTCAGCAATCCGTTTAGCCCATGTTGGACTCATTTGACGTTTACCTCGTTCTAAATCGCTGATAATATTAGCGGGGATCCCTGTCATCTCTGATAATTCCTTTTGAGTTCCAATAGCCGCTTCAAGGCGAGCTTTTCTCAGTTTATGACCTTCATAGATCACTTGACTTCTCTCATTCAAACTCTAAGCTCCTCCATCTTCTCTAACTTTGGTTTATCAGGATTAATTCTAAATTCTTCCTCTGCATAATTCATCAGAACGTCTATATGGTTGCTATATCCATTTTCATTATATGGACATGGATTCGTATATGTTCGAGTAGTCGCTCAGTTTAACGTTGCCTCAATATTAACCCTTGAGGATGGCGGCAAGGTGTTTCGTCCTGGTTCATTTTACAATGACAGTCTCAATCCCCAATTCTAAGGCTGCTGAGATTTTTGTATCCGTCCCTCCGGCAAATCCACTATCTCTGGTTAATAGAATAGCTGCACCATAGAGACAACGGTTATGTTTTCCGTTATTTTGCTCTATAGCTTATAACTATGTCTTGGCATAGTAAACAAGTGTTACCCTATATCGGTCTGCCAATAATATAATAATTCCAACACACAGAGAATATACGGGGGGTAATAGCGTGAAAACAGCAGTTATCGGATATCCAAGGATAGGAACATCGAGAGAGCGAGCAATACCGGCCTTCAGGCTTGTCCATAGAGTACCATCTGTCGGAGAAATCAAAGACGCTTTATGCAGAATGCTTGAAAAACTTCCGCAGAAGAAGCTATGGGTAAATCCTGATTGCGGGCTGAAAACCAGAGGCGAAGCTGAAACGGTTTTGAGCCTTGAGAACCTGGTCACTGCCGCAAAAGATATCAGGAAGAGTTTGCAGCTATGAAAACAGTAGACTTATTTAAAGTAAAAACAATACTGTCTTTTGAGGTTTTTCCGCCGAAAAAGGCCTCTCCGCCGGACACGCTCTATAAAACACTTGAGGAGCTTAATGATCTTTCACCTGATTTTATCAGTGTGACTTACAACGCGGGCGGCGGTGACAACAGCGAATCCACTATTGCAATTTCATCGGCAATAAAAAACGAATACAACAAGGAGTCCGTTGCCCACCTGACCTGTATCAACCAGACTAAAGAGGAGGTTCTCTCATTACTGGAACGGCTGAAAGCTAACAATATTGAAAATATATTGGCATTAAGAGGCGACATAAATCCAGATATTCCTCCGAAGCAGGATTTTAAACACGGCAGTGATTTGATTTCCTTTATTAAAGAAAACGGCGATTTCAACCTTATCGCCGCCTGTTACCCGGAGGGGCATGGCGAAGCTGCCAGCATTGCTGCGGATATACTGCATCTGAAAACCAAAGTTGAAGCAGGTGCGGATCATCTGATTTCCCAGCTTTTCTTTGATAACAACTATTTCTACAGATTTCTGGAACGCGCGGCATGCGCAGGAATAAACGTACCGATAGAAGCAGGAATTATGCCGGTAGTCAACAAAAAGCAGATCGAACGGATGGTATCACTCTGTGGAGTAAATCTTCCTAAAAAATTTACCACTATGATGGGCCGGTATGAAAACAAACCCGAAGCGATGCGAGATGCCGGAATTGCTTATGCCGTCGATCAGATTGTAGATCTTGTCTCTCAAGGCGTTGACGGTATACATCTTTACACTATGAATAACGCTTATATTGCAAGAAAAATCAGCGAGGCAGTAAAAAGCCTGCTCACCTCCCCAGCCTAAAGACAAAGGGGACTGATTCATTCAGTCCCCTTTGTCTTTAAATGGTAAAATATCAAACCCATACTCGGTAATAAGTCTTTTCAGCTCGTCAATATATCCTGACGCGAAGCGGCTAAGGACAGCTTTGGAATTTGTTATCCAACCGACAGTCATATTTTCCTCAGTTTCCAGCGGGATGGAGATGATACTGCTGCCGTTTAAATCACTGCTTAATACGCCCGTACAGATCGTGTATCCGTTCAATCCGATAAGCAAATTGAATAACGTAGCCCGGTCGCTGACGCGGATGCTTTTCTTATGATAAACGGTGCTCAAGATCTCCTCCGAAAAATAGAACGAGTTATACTCTCCTTGTTCGAAGGATAGGCACGGATAATCCTCCAGGTCCTGCAGCGTGACAGAGCTTTTCGCAGCTAACGGATTCTCCGAACTTACAAAAACATGCGGGTTTGCAGTAAATAATGAATTGAACGTAAGCTGATTTTCGCGCAGAAGTTTGGTAATGACCTTTTCGTTGAAGGCATTTAAATAGAGAACGCCTATCTCGCTGCGCATATTTTTTACATCTTCAATAATTTCATAGGTACGTGTTTCACGCAGTGTAAATTCATATTCATCAACATCTGTCTGACGGACAAGGTTCACAAAGGCATTCACGGAAAAGGCATAATGCTGCGTTGAAATAGAACACAAGCGTTTTGCTGGTTTTTTATCTTTGTAACGCTGTTCGAGAAGTTCCGCCTGTTCCACGACTTGACGTGCGTAGGAAAGAAATTCAGCGCCATCAAGGGAAAGTGCTATCCCTTTTGCGGAACGGCTGAAAAGCTCAAGGCCCAGCTCCGCCTCCATCTCCTTTATCGTATTGGAAAGACTTGGCTGGGAAATAAAAAGTTGTTTTGCGGCTTCACTAATCGAGCCGCATTCTACAGTTTTAATAACATATTTTAACTGTTGGAGCGTCATTTTATCACCTCACATATTCATCAATCATACCTGTTTCGTTTAATTTTGCCATTTTAGGCAAGCTAGGATTTTGGCGATTAAAGCGCCAAGCTGTACTTGTCTGGTAGTCTTCACTAAGAGCCTTGGTAATAATCTTATAAGGGGGGTATTCCTTTAAGTGCACTAATTACTAAATATTCATATCACTACAGCGTGATTAAAAAAAGCGCTAGACACGGCGAATCTTTTGTGTTAAACTGGTCATGAGGATTCGGAGGTTAAACAGTACACATGAGAGGGATACCTCTGTCTCCAAACCGAAAGGATTCGTTGTTATGACACCTATAAACGTTAT
>JBAQLX010000375.1:0-3972 GCA_049302315.1 Desulfosporosinus sp. | reverse complement strand
GCCAAACTAAGGCTTTAGTCCTTAATATTAAGAGGTAGGGTTCCCGGTCAATGCGGCATCCGTGCCGCATGATCGGCGGGAAACGTCCGACGACCATGGATGGTCTAGTGTCCCTGTAGCCAAGGATGGCGAGAAGGGACCTGTTTCCCGCCCTACTTTAATGAAAGCGGCTTAAAGCCAAGTTTAGCTACGACGACCGCAAAGGCGTCGGACCGTGTGATCGCAAACCCTCTGGCTGGGAAGACGCAAGCACAGGAACGGTTCTCCTGCTTTCAAAATAATTTCTTACATCTCCCAGCCCGGAACTTCGCGCTCACAAAAGCGAACCTCTCTGATGGAGTGGCCCGCCAAACTCGGCTCAAGCGGTACTTGCATCAGCGGGGCGGAGCACAGGACGTGTTCCGCCGCCATTGCGCCAAGGATGGCGCATTTGGCGGGAACCCCGCCTTCCCTCATCAAACCGCTTGGGCCCTAGTTTGGCCCACGACATCATGAGGTGAGCGTTGTAAGTGCGAAGTTCCCTAGCGGATTTCGTCTAAGATGCTGTTGGCCCCAAGCTCAACCAGCCGATTGGCAAGATCGATACCCACCGCTTCAGGATCGGTACCTACGGCTTCTGCTTTAATCAAGCGAACCCCATCCAGGCTCGCTACCATCCCTCGAAGAATAATCTGTCCATTTACCACTTGTGCCAAGGCACCAATGGGGACCTGGCAGCCACCTTCAAGTTGGCGCATGAGAGCACGTTCCGCACGCACAGCTTGTTCAGTCTCCAAATGATTTAGCTGAGATAATAACTCCTGAATATCCGTTCGTTGCGCAACTATTTCAATAGCAATTGACCCCTGGCCAACTGCCGAAAGCATCAAGTTTTCTGACAGGATTTGAGTGATTCGATCCTCCCACCCCAGCCGTTTCACACCGGCAGCAGCAAGAACAATCCCCTGCATATTGGACTCAGTTAACTTCTTCCAGCGCGTTTGAAGATTCCCACGCAAATCCATAAAGCCAAAATCGGGGCGATAATGTTTAAGCTGTGATTTGCGACGCAGACTACTTGTGCCTATGATAGCCCCGGTGGGCAAGTCTTCAAGAGGGATTCCATTTTTACTGAGAAAAACATCCCTCGGCTCCTCCCTTTGACAATAGGAGCTAATCGTCAACCCAATTGGTAACAAGGTTGGCATGTCCTTGAGGCTATGGACCGCCATATCAAGCTCATCCGATAAAAGTCCCTGTTCCAATTCCTTCGTAAATAATCCTTTGTCTCCAATTTTAGAAAGGGGAACATCCATGATTTTGTCCCCTTTAGTTTTCATAGGAACAAGTTCAAATTCAAGGTTAGGGTATAACAGATGGAGTTGAGTTTTTACCCAATTTGCTTGCCACATTGCCAATTGACTGTCACGAGTTCCAATCCTGATGATCCTCATTTTTGCTTATGCCCTCCCGTGACGCACGTATCCCGGATGCTGGTCCAATATTTTGGCTGGTCGCTTAGTTTCTTCTTCAACATCCAAATCAAAAAGGTTTTGTAAGATTTCAGTATAAAGATGTCCTTGGGTCGTCGTTGCATATTCCTTAAGATTTGTGATGGGCACGTGCAGGAGCTGATTGACGATGGAATTGGCCATAGAACGGACGATCTTTTCCTGTTTTGGAGTTAACCCGTTTAAGTGTTCAAACGCTCGCTCCAGTTGTAACTCTTTAATTTTTTGCCCTTGTTGCTGTAAAGCGAGAATTGTTGGCACAACAAACAAGGAATTATGCCATTTAAGGAAAATCAGCATTTCCTCTTCAATAATTTTTTCCGCGTTTACTGCCGCTATTTCTCGTTCTTGATGATGGCGGTCAACTACGCCACGCAAATCATCAATGTCCAATAGGGTTATATAAGGTATCTTACCTACATCAGGGTGAATATCGCGAGGAACCGCAATATCAATTAAAAGCATAGGGCGTTCCTTACGGGTTTTCATGATCTCCTGTATGCGTTCTGGCCTTAACATAAAATGGGTCGAAGCCGTGGCAGAAATAACTATATCCACTTCTTGAAGGTACTGATCCAGATCATCAAAACGTACCGCTTGACCGGAACATTCCTTAGCCAAGAGAGCAGCTTTTTCATAGGAGCGATTGGACACCAAAACGGTGTTCGCTCCTGCGGCAACTAAGTGTTTGACAGTGAGAGTGCTCATCTCCCCGGCGCCCATAATTAAAATCCTTTTACCTTGGAGTTCTCCAAATTGTTGTTTGGCAAGTTCTACTGCTGTATAACTGATGGAAACCGGGTGCTGATCAATCAGGGTATCCGTGCGTACGCGTTTACCCACAGCTAAGGCATTCTGGAAAAGCACATTCATCGCTTTGTTCGTAACCTCCGCCTCACAAGCCTGTTGATAAGCGTCAGCGACCTGTCCAAGAATTTCAGTCTCTCCCAGCACCATCGAGTCCAACCCTGAGGCGACACGATACAAGTGGCGCACTGCGTCATACAAGGTGTGCGCATACAGGTATTGTTCAAGCACGTTTTCCTCAATTCCATGGTGGTTAGTTAAAAATTTCTTGATGGAATATATTCCTATTTCTACATCTGTTGTTGCCGCATAGACCTCCGTACGATTACAGGTACTGAGAATTACAACCCCTTGAAGTCCGGGATAATTTTTGAGTTTTTTTAATGCTTCCTGCATTCGGGAGGGATGACAGCTCATTATTTCGCGTATTTCAACTGGCGCGCTGCGATGATTTAGTCCAATAGCGACTGGAAACACTTTTCCATCACTCCTTCTGCTTCGGTTAAGCGCTGGGCTTTAATGAGTTCCCTCACTTCGCCATCCGTGACCCGTCGCCAAAAGATACTCCGTTTTTCGGACGGTAAGCTGCGCTTGACAAGGCTCCGCCAAGTTCTAAGTAGTGTGAGATACTCAGCCATCTCCTGACCGTACAGAGCTTGCAACTCTGCGCGGACTTGCCGCGCTACGATAGGGCTGCTTCCTCCAGTCGACACAGCTATTTTCAAATCCCCTTGTTCCATAATTGACGGAACAATAAAACTACATTTTTCTGGGTCATCCACGACATTTACAGGTCGATGCTGAGCGTTAGCATCATTGGCAACTTGAGCATTAACTTCCTCTTTTTCAGTGCATGAAAACACAAGAATTGCCTCTTGAATATCTTCTGCCGAATAGTCTTTCTTTAACCAAAAACATGTCTTATCGTCAATCAATTCTTTAAGCTCAGGAACTAGCCGGGGGGAGACAACATGCACATAAGCTCCGTGCTGCATGAGGGTTTGAACTTTGCGTAAAGCCACGGTTCCTCCTCCGATTACCAAAACCGGTCGGGCCGTTAAGTCTATAAATATTGGATAATACTGCGACATTGTCTTATATTTTCCTTTCCAGTCGTACATTAACCTTGCAGCAAGTAACCTGCATAAATAATCAAGATAATCAATGATTATGTTTCTTTTGGTCCCCTGATCAATAAGCGCCCAAGCATAATTTGCCCAAATTGCCGCATGACCCATTATACCACAACCAAGATTGTTTGGATGTGATGATCAGGGCCCCATACTTAATAAGGTCGGCAATAACCCTCATTTACAGGAAATCTTTCTTGCCACCACGATGTTTTCTTATGCCCGCTTTACCCTGCGCACTTTTGTAGGGAATTGTTATGCTCCGCTCCGCTTTTAAGCGACCCACTTCCGCTGGCGCGCCCTTGTATGGGGCTTTTTCTACACTCTGTGCGTCCTTGTAGCGCCCTGGTTTAGCCAGTGCGCCCTTATCAGTGGTTCTTGCACCCTTGAAGCGTGGTTCTTTGCTCTCTCCACTCTTGCGAGGAGTTTCTTTTATCTGCGTACCCTTGTATGATGCCTTCTTATCCTGCGCACCTTTATACGGTGCCTCTTTGCCAGCTATACCCCTGCTCTTCATGCCTGATCTTCTCACTCGTCCCTTACTC
>JBAQLX010000374.1:0-1585 GCA_049302315.1 Desulfosporosinus sp. | reverse complement strand
AGATTGAATTCCCATAGACCGACTATCGCTCGGCAGCCGGCTCAGTACAACATGAGATTCATGAGGTTCAGTACTCTGAACCGAATTATTATGTTCCTTTAAGCTATTGACTATAATCAATGGCTTTTTCTCTATCTACGAACCTCATAAATCTCTAGAAGTTACCCGAAGTATCCGTCTTCGAAGGTATACTTTCAAGATCCTTTCTCTCTTCCTAACAATTTACATAATTCTACAATCATATGATTATCCCCTTCTAAGTTGGTAAATTTGGGCATACTAGTTATTGAACAGGTTTAAACATTTATAAACAATATTGAACAACCAACTGAAGGGTGGTATAATATGGACAAGGAAATCAATACAGATACAGAAATCAATACTAATATCGAAAAAAATAGTCCTCAAGAGGAGGGAAACAAAATGGCGGCTACTTTAAAAGAATATCCAACTTTAACATCTAAACAAGCTAATGAGTTTACATCAAGACAACTTCGTCATAAAATGATACTTGCTAAAAAAGTAAAAGATAAGATTGATAGAATGAAAAAAGAACATGAATAAAGATTTGGATTTAGACCCTTCAAAGATATTTTTGAGGGGTATTATTTCGTCAGATTATGAAGCTACAAAAGAATTTCGTTGCGGTAATGGTTCAATGGAATTATTTTTATCAACAGATGCATTCATTTCACATATTAGTAGAGAAGCAAGTACTACCTTAGTTTTTTATAAAAATGAATTAATTGCTTATTTTACTTTGCATCATGAAAAGATAAAAAGCGAAACACCATTTGAAAATTTTGATTCAAATACTTTATCTTTGGATAGATTAGCTGTTTCTTCTAAATTTCAATCCAAAGGCGTTGGAACATATCTGATGAAGAGGATTAAAGAAATTGCTTATATGACAAATGAAATGTATATACAGGCTTATGCAGTTTTTGATAAATGGCAATGGTATCAAGATTTAGGGTTTAGATATTTTTTTGAAGATGATATTGATGAAGAAAAAACTAATGGTTTAGTTTATATGATCTTTGAATTATTGGATGAAAAAGCGATAGAAGAATACTGTGACGTATAAGAAAAAATAGCACTTAAGACCTTCCTCATCGAAGGTCTTTTCTTATTCCAAAAAGACAACCCCAAAGAGACATTCATATCCACATGCAAAATAAATACAGGATTAGAATACTTGAATCAATGACCCAAAAGGACTGCTTGGGTACGGATATTTCGGGTAACGTCCCGCGTATTCCCGAAGTCTGGTTACTACATTCATATTCGCCCAGATTTTGGAAAACCGTGTTGTACTAAACCGCTGCGCGGTGGCTTTTTGAAGCTCTAATTCTACCGCTATGATATCATCTGTACTGGATAATTCTAATTATTCAGAAAGGATGATTTTTTATGTCTACCACTCATTCTCTGTCATCTCACCTTCAATCTATGAAGTTCGAGATGGAACTTCGAGGCTATTCTCCACAAACTCAGAGCCATTATCTCTGTCATCTGAGGCAACTTGAAAAGTTCGCCAATAAGCCTGCCCTCCAAATCTCCACGGATGAACTCAAACAATTTC
>JBAQLX010000373.1:0-1731 GCA_049302315.1 Desulfosporosinus sp. | reverse complement strand
CTCTACCCAACCCTGTTTCACAAAAGTATTCAGCAATTGCAGAAATATTCTTCTGCTGGATAGCAGGAATTTGTACCCTCTATCGTGTTTGTCATGTATAGCTTTCTCAATACTATCATTAGTTTCTTCTTCCATATAAAATCTCACCTTCTTGCATTCATATTTTAACATCTTCCACTTTTTATTACAATTCCAACCCCATCTTTCTCAAGAATTATGACCTTAATATATGATTGATTTTCCCTTTGGAAACAGAATTTTCACTCCTTTCTTAGTCTATGAGAAATGCAGAAAGCCTCACGTCTCCTATTGTGTGGGTGCTTACTCTAATTGACATTAAAGTGAGCGTTTTTTCTTGCCTAATTTGTCGTTCCTATGGATAATGATTGTCATATGAATCTATAGAACCAACATGACAATCTTGAAAAAGGATAAAAGAAAGAGGAAACATCATTGGCCTGCCAGCCTCGTTTCCTCTTTCCATTGGTTTATACCGATATGATTCTAACTGAAGAAAACTGGACTGTCCAGTCATATATTGAACTATTTGTTGATGGTTGTTCTACATACTTACGCCCAACAATGTGTCCGCACTGCCAGGCAGAAGTGATGTTGCATAAACATGGAAGTTTTAAAAGAACAGTGTATCCCTTATTAGAAGCGTTCATCATTTCCATCTTCCGGTTTAAATGTAACAAGTGTGGGAAATCCACGTCGTTACTTCCTGACTTTGTGATGGAACACCATCAGGTGGCATGGGAAGTCAAAGAAGAAGTGATCCATCAACAGTTAGCGGGGGTAGCTTTGGTTAAAATCGCGGAAGACCTGGTAACCTCGGCAGGAAAGTTTAGTGAGAAGACTGTATGGCGCTGGAGCAAGGTAATACGTGATGAATTGAGCGAATCGTCGTCCGAACTTTGGCAGGTTATCTTAGAAAAACTACCCCATATTGAAATCCCAGTTGGTCCGTCATAACCGGTCCGAGAATGGGCTTGGTTATTTAGAGCATGGGAGCAAGTAAGATCAATGGTCCCGGGATACGGAAATCTTGGTCTTCTTGCTTGGCTCTACCATAATAAACGCTCACAGGCGGTGGCATACGGTTAGCATAATCCCACAAAAGCTGTCCATGGTGTGGCGTAACTTTTTCATGCAGAATAGCGGTATGGGCAACCCCATCCTAAATTTATGTTGAAGGAGTGAAGAAACTATGGAATTCCCTACAGATGAACAAGTGGCAGCCTTTCGTTACGGATTAATAGCACCGATTGTATCTCGTCAGACTCCGATGATTCCCGGAGAGCTGAAGCGTCAGCTTGTCCAAATTGCCGCGCTCAGTCACACAATTCCGGGTAGTCACAAGACTAAGGTCAGTGTACGTACGCTTGAGCGCTTTATGGCAAACTACCGAAAAGAGGGTTGGGAAGGGCTTAAGCCCAAAAAACGTCCTCAGAAAAACGCCATAGCCTTACCTGCTCCCGTCTTACAAAAAGCTATTGAGCTACGCCGTGAACGGCCCGAGCGTAGTGTGGAGCAGATTATCTACCTGTTAGAACATAGTGGTATGGCAACGGAGGGGACTCTGGCCCCCAGCACCTTATCTCGACACCTGCGAAAGGCCGGTGTCAGCCGTCAGGAACTTTTGCAGGTCATGGAATCATCGAGAGGTCATCGACGTTTCGAAGTGGAGGATGTCCATCTCATGTGGCAGGCAGATTTTCAGCATACTCT
>JBAQLX010000372.1:0-1614 GCA_049302315.1 Desulfosporosinus sp. | reverse complement strand
ATTCGTCGTCTGTCAGCACAAGAAACCCGTTTTCTAACAAAAAATCAAGGATGCTGCGAATTCTATGCACCGGTATACCGGACATGATCCCGTAGGTGGAAAGCGCGTCGAGTTTGAAGCGTTGTATTTTTTCATTCTTGCTGCCGTGCAGAATGTCCGAGATCATGGTTTTGCCAAAACTTCTGTGCTGTTGGGCAACCCGATAGACACAAGAGATGATTTTCTGGGCTTCAACAGTAATGTCCACTGTTTCAAAATTGGTGTTGCAGTTTGAACAATTGCCACAATAATTTGCAGATGATTCTCCGAAATATTTCAGAATGTATTGACGCAAGCAATCGCTTGTCGTGCAGTAAAAGGTCATTAATTTGAGCCGCTCCCGGTCCCGTTTCCTGACTTCCTCCCGCATTTCCGTCGGCAGATCAGGGTTAGCCTCAGAGTTATCAATGAGAAACTGGTTTGTTCGGACGTCCTGTCCGCTATAAAGCAGAATACATTGCGCGGGCTCTCCGTCGCGTCCGGCTCTCCCCGCTTCCTGGTAATAGCTTTCAAGATTTTTCGGCATATTGTAGTGGACGACAAATGACACGTTGGACTTATCGATGCCCATGCCAAAAGCATTGGTGGCAACCATGAGCGGTTGGCGGTCATAGAGAAAATCATCTTGATTGGTATTGCGTTCCATGTCGCTTAAGCCCGCATGATAACGGGTGGCCGGAAAACCGTTTCTCTTCAGATCCGCACAGACGGTTTCGACCGTTTTTCGCGTAGAACAGTAGATAATCCCACTTTTCTCCTTGTTTTGTTTTAATATTTGAAGCAAAGCGCTGAATTTATTTTGGGGCTTCTGCACTCCGAAATAGAGATTTTTTCGGTCAAAGCCTGTCGCGACAACAAGCGGATCTTTCAACCTTAAAATGTAAGCGATATCCTCCCGCACTTCCTTGGTGGCAGTGGCCGTAAAAGCGCCGACAACCGGCCGGTAAGAAAGACGTTCAATAAATTCTACAATCTTCAGATAATCCGGGCGAAAATCCTGTCCCCACTGGGAAACACAATGCGCCTCATCGATTGTGACCATCGCGATTTTGGTCTGTTCCGCAAAGCGGATAAATTCATCAACCGCCAGTCTTTCAGGCGCAATATAGATAATTTCATACTGCCCGTTTAACGCCCGACGGAATACCTCCGTATACTGACCTGCGGTAAGGGAACTGTTTAAATAGGCCGCCCTGACGCCGGATTGCACCAGCGCATTCACCTGATCTTTCATCAGCGAGATGAGGGGTGAAATCACGAGCGTGATCCCCTCAAACATCAGCGCGGGAACCTGATAACAAATTGATTTTCCTGCTCCCGTCGGCATAATACTAAGCACGTCTTTACCCGCAAGGATGCTGTCTATTAATTCGGACTGCCCGGACCGAAACTGGGTGTGTCCAAAATATTTTTTTAGAATGATCTGCTTATCCATTGGGTTTCTCCATATTATTTCAATCTAACTATATCATAAACCTTAATTAATTATTTACAAGGAGGTTGTCTAAGATCACTATTACTCCGCCGTGTGATTTCTTTTCTGCCGATCTGGACTGCACCTGAGTCATGCTAGGG
>JBAQLX010000371.1:0-4816 GCA_049302315.1 Desulfosporosinus sp. | reverse complement strand
CGGGTTTCAAAGCCGGCTATGGAGCTCCTTGGCCACCTGACGCTGCTCATCGCTACGTATTTACCTTATATGCTCTGAAGTCTGCCAATTTGGAAATTCCAGCTAATGCCGACTTCACTGAGTTTGCGAAAATTGTTTTACCCCAGACTATCACCACGGCCTCTCTTATCGGCACTTACGGACCAGCTAAGAATCCTCTCCCCGGCGCCTAATTGCCAATTTTCAATGTGTCCGGTCCTTAGGCATATGATTAAGCCAGGGTTTAATGGCTAGGAGAAAATACAAAAAGCTGGAAACCCATAAGACAAGGGCTGAAAACTGGTTGGGAAACATCGCCAAGCGAGAACCAAACCTTTTAGCCCATTGGAAGATGGGTTTCCAGCCAACGGCTGGATAAGGAATCCCTAAAGACCAATTACAACTGGCGCTTTTGAATTTGAACCGCAGGTACTGCGAAGCGAATTAGTACCCCGGAGAGTAAACAAAAAACTCCCAAATAGGTAAATACAGGTGTGAAGTTGCCTTTGTTCATATCGATTAAATATCCGCTAAGAGACGGGCCCAGGATACCGGAAATAAACCCATACGCCGTAAAGACCAGACCATATATGGCTCCGAAGTGTTTTAAACCAAAAAAATCAGTAATCAGTGGAGCTGATACAGCAAAAAGGGTTCCGAAAGAAAAACCTACAACTGCGCTTGACATGGGTTTATGTTCTTCGGTGTTAAGTTTAACGCGCTCCGGCATTTCGATAAACTGTGCAGAAATAATACCTAAGATTAATAACAAGACAGCCACGAGTATATTCATGGATTGATAACCCATAGTTTTAAGCATACTGCTAAAAAGTGGGGACATAATCGCAGCTGAAATAGCGAAAATAAAGTTGACGATTCCCAGAAACTAACCCTCTTCGCTCGGGCCACCACTGCTGTACCGTTGTCAAACAAGGTGTATAGACAAAACAGGAACCCGTACCAGTCAAGAAAGCCCAAAGATAGATCATGTTCAGGTTTGTGGCAAAGGTGGCAACTACTACTGCCAGACTGCATATTAATGTGCCAATAGTAACCATAGCTCTTGCGCCAATTTTTTCCTGCCATTTTCCACCAAGAAACATAAAGATCCCCAAAGAAGTTAAGACAAAGAACTGGCAGTTACCGATGGCGCCCTTTCCTACAAGAAAAAGTTGCTGCCAAAAGGGGCCCATTACACCAACATAGCCAAAGATTAGGGCACCCGGCCAGAAGATAGCCACAGAACTGCCAACGACAGCCATTATTGACCTGGTTCGTTTGTTCATAAAGTTCCTCCGAATTTTCCGACATATTTCGATCGTTCTCCCTACTATTCCATCCTAAGATGTCAATATCCTTTAATTTCACATAGAAATCCGAAGTTTAGAATCAAGTAACAAGCTTTAAGATGTTATAACGAAAGGTCAACCGGTGATAAATATGGCATCAAAAGAGAGTAACAATTATAGCGCTCCAATGGTATATAAATCGTTTGCAATTTTAAAAGAAATTGCAAAAGCCCAAGGGACTTTTGGGGTAAGCGATATTTCACGGCTATTAAATTTTAATAAAAGTACTGTCTATGGAGTTACTCAAGCTTTTCTTGATTTAGGTGTTTTATGCCAAGATGAATCAACCAAAAAATTTAGGCTTGGACCCGCTTTGCTCCAACTAGGTAATCAGGCATTAGCTTCAGTTAGTTTAAGGAGTATAGCACGTCCGTATATGATAAGATTGGCACGCGATTTTGTTGGAACGGTTTTCTTGGGCTGTTTTGATGAGGATGGGATAACAATCATCGAAAAGGCTGATAGCCCAGTAGAATT
Source organism: Desulfosporosinus sp. (assembly GCA_049302315.1). Lineage (GTDB taxonomy): Bacteria > Bacillota > Desulfitobacteriia > Desulfitobacteriales > Desulfitobacteriaceae > Desulfosporosinus. The sequence goes on along the minus strand of JBAQLX010000371.1, from coordinate 2,972 downwards.
GAAAATATCTGCTCCCATTGGGACTAGGCTTCCTTTTTTTGCCGGCTCACCTGCCAAGTCTTACTTGGCAAATTTGGATGAGGATTCTCAAAAGAAGATAATTATGGAGAGAAACTTGCCAAAGTTTACTGAAAACACAATTGATGATGTCGATGAATATTTGGTAGATCTTCAACAGGTGCGTAAACAAGGATATGCCACTGATTTTGAGGAATATATCCATGGGGTTAACGCTGTGAGTGTAGCGCTGCTTGATAAACGCGGTATGTTTTTAGCAGCTATATATATTGTAGGATTTAGTAATTCTTTTACGGAGGATAAAATGCGCTTGGCGGCGGAGGCTGCCAAAGAATCAGCCAGGGAAATAACCGAATTTGTGGGTTGATATAATTAAAAGTTGTGGATCGAATCAAACTCACTGCACCTGAATCCCTGCCGATAGCACGTTTGCTACTCCAGTGACAACGCGAATAACCACAGCTAAAAAATGGCATAATGACGGAGATAGCCCTGGATTCAATTAGCATGATCATGACATGCCAATAAGAACTTCCAGGGCTTAAGTGTCGATGAGAGTAATCATGCCTAGAATGTTTGCGAGTTTCCTTTGGGAGGAGAATTTAAACTGATCACAGAATAATTCTTACCGTTCGGCGCAGTGTGCCTTTTTATTAAGAAGACTATATGGTAGAATAAAAATACAGAAGAAAACGGCGTTTCCCATAAAGAACGCAAGGTGTTTTGTGTCATTTAAGACATAAGACCTAATCCTTTGATAGAGGGGGGGTTTGTATGTATCTACCTGATTTTGATTTATTGGCTTCAATTCCACCGAAAATGAGGTAAGGCAACTATGATTGTTAACTTATGAAGTATAGGAGGTTCGCCATGAATTTACCAGATTTTGATTATTACGAGCCCGAGAGTATGCAGGAAACTTGTGAACTTCTTGCCCGCTTTGGCGCCGGGGCAAAAGTAATCTCGGGCGGCACAGACATGATGGTTAAAATGAAACACGCCCAGCTTTCCCCGGAGGTTTTAGTTTCAATTAAAAACTTAAGCCAGTTAATCAATATCTATTATGAAAAGGGTAAAGGAGTTGTTATTGGGGCAAGAGCAACTCACAATGACATTGTCAACTCACCGCTTTTGCAGGAGAAGTATCGCTCTGTTTGCGAGGCTGCTCACCATATGGCCAACAACCAGATCCGGAATATCGCCACTATCGGAGGAAATATTGTCAACGCCGTGCCGTCAGCCGACTTACCACCCATTCTCATTGCCTTGGGCGCTTTAGTAAAACTGGTTGGCTGCAGTGGAGAACGGACGATTCCCTTGGAGGAATTCTTTACCGGACCAAGCAAATCCGTGATCGCTCAGGATGAAATCCTCACCGAAGTGATCATTCCAGACCAGCCTGCTACAGGAAGCACTTATATTAAGTTCGGGCTGCGTCGCTCCGGAGCACTGGCCGTCGTGGGCGTAGCCGTAGCGGTTACTATGGATGGCGATGTATGTAAAGATGCCAGAATCGCCCTTGGAGCAGTAGCCCCGGTACCTTTACGGGCCCAAAATGCGGAAGACCTGCTTAAGGGTAAGATGATAACAAAGGAACTCCTGGAAGAGGTTGGAAAATGTGCAGCCGCGGAAAGTAAACCCATCGCGGATATCCGGGGTTCGTTGGAATACCGGCGGGATATGGTGAGGGTCTTTACCAAACGGGCGCTTGGCAAAGCCATTAGCGAAGGGCACGTATAAAGGACGGAGGAAAGAAAACGATGCAGGCAATTGAAGACAAGAACGGGGTTAAGCACGTTGTTATCACCTTAAACGTTAACGGAGACAGTTATACAAAGGTTATCAAACCCAACACGCTCCTAGTAAATGTTCTGCGCGATGAACTGGACTTGACCGGGACCAAAAAAGGCTGCGAACTCGGGGACTGCGGCTCCTGCACAGTGTTACTCGACGGAAAACCGGTTGACTCATGTATGCTGTTGGCAGTTTACGCGGACGGGCGCAGCATTACCACCATTGAAGGTGTGGCTCAAAATGACAAATTGGATAAGTTGCAAGAATCTTTTGCTGAAAATGCAGCCGTACAATGCGGCTACTGTACGCCAGGGATGATTTTGTCAGCCAAGGCGCTGCTGACCATCAACCCGCACCCCACGGAACCAGAAGTACGGGAGGCAATTGCGGGCAATCTGTGCCGTTGCACGGGCTATGTGAATATTGTCAAAGCGGTATTGGCTGCGGCCGATGAAGCGTAGAAATAAGAGGGGGTGATCAAATGAGCGAGAATTACGCAGTAATAGGTAAGAGTGTGCCCAGGATTGATGCCTTTGATAAACTAACTGGACGGGCAAAGTTTACGGGTGATTTAAAATTTCCCAATATGCTGGTGGGAAAACTTTTGCTCAGTCCTCATGCGCACGCGCGTATTCTAAGCATAGATACTTCAGAGGCGGAAAAATTGCCCGGTGTCAAAGCGATTATTACCCATAAAGATGTGCCGGCTACAAAATACGGGCTAAGCCCAGCCCGCTGGGATGAAACTATTTTTTGTATTGATAAGGTCCGTTATTATGGGGACAAGGTAGCGGCTGTGGCGGCGATAGACGAGGAAACAGTTAAGAAGGCGCTTAAACTGATCAAAGTAGAATACGAAGTGCTGCCTGCGGTTTTTGAGCCTTTTGAGGCTATGAAGGATGGAGCGCCTCAAATATTTGAGGAGTATCCCAACAATATTAATACTGAAATTCACCATCATTTCGGAGATGTGGAAAAGGCCTTTAAAGAGGCTCACTATGTTAGAACTGATCGTTTTCAAGGCCAGCGCACCTACCAATGTCCCATCGAACCCCATGCCACAATTGCTTATTGGACAGACAAGAGGGTTACCGTGTACTCAAGTATTCAATCTGTTCATTATCTCCAACATTATCTTGCTAAGGTATTAGATATGCAAG
>JBAQLX010000370.1:0-1501 GCA_049302315.1 Desulfosporosinus sp. | reverse complement strand
AATTCAGAAACTTGTTGTAGAACTTGCAGGCGATGGCAAATCTGTTTTGTTTATTTCGTCAGAACTGGATGAGGTAATTCGCTGTGCTTCAAGGGCGTATATATACAGAGATAAACATATTATAGATGAGTTAACGGGCGAGGCTCTTAATGAAAGTAATATTCTTAAGACAATTGCCAGTGAGTCTGAGGTTAATTGATCATAGGGAAGGTGATTTATGATATGGGCAAAACGAATTTATGGACAAAGCTTAAAAGTAAACCTGAAACTTTGCCACTTGTAGCCTTGGGTCTCTTGTTACTTTTTAATCTGTTCTTCACAAGGAACTTTTTTAAGATTGAAATTTTGGAAGGACATTTCTATGGTGTAATTATCGATATAATAAAACGTGGCGCACCGCTGATGTTTATCACATTGGGAATGACACTGGTTATTGAAACCGGAGGTACAGATATCTCTGTTGGTTCCATTATGGCAATAACAGGTGCAGTAGCCGCAACACTTATAGGAGGGACAGTCTCAGGAGCGATACATACCGAGGCCAATATGCCGATGGTATTAGCCATTATAATTGCTTTGGGAATTGCTACATTATGCGGTGTATTTAATGGTTTTTTTGTTGCAAAATTAGGCATTCCATCGCTAATTGTGACCTTAACATTACAGGTTGCCGGTCGTGGTATCGCTGAGCTGATTACCAGCGGCTTTGTCCGTAATGTTTACTATCCGCCGTTCGCTTATTTTGGTACGGGCTGGGTATTAGGGCTTCCATTTTCTATCTTTGTGCTAGCCGCGGTGGCTGTAATCATTTATTTGTTTACAAGAAAAACAGCATACGGTCTTTATCTGGAGTCTGCGGGCTGCAATAGCGTTGCGGCAAGATTTGCAGGTGTTAAAGTTAAAGGGGTTGTTTGGACTGCATTTGCAGTGTGCGGCCTGATGGCCGGCATTGCAGGATTGTTGGCTACGTCCGAAATAAGAGCCGCCGAAGCCAGCACATTAGGCCTTTATATTGAACTTGATGCCATTATGGCCTGTATAATTGGAGGCAACTCCATGAAAGGCGGCCGCTTTACTTTGGCAGGAAGTTTAATAGGAGCTCTTCTTGTACAAACTCTTACAACTACGATTTATATGAAGGGCATTCCTTCCGAAACTATACTTGTTTATAAGGCAATTGTGTTAATTCTGGCCTGCTTACTCCAAACAATGGACTTTACTAAAATCGCCAGAAGGTTTCGGATCAACAAATCTGATGCTTCTGGGGTGACGTTATGAAAAATAGCAAAGCGTTCAGTAAATTTAGTTTAGGCAATATTACGGTGTTTGCTGCAATAGTAATATTTATGCTATTCTTTGCAGTGGGCTCAATCACGTATAAGGATTTTTTCTCGACACAAATCTTTCTCAATTTAATAATCGATAACGCACATTTGTTAATTGTAGCGTTTGGCGCGACGTTGGTGTTGATAACCGGTGGTATTGATTTGTCCATTGGAGC
>JBAQLX010000369.1:0-3155 GCA_049302315.1 Desulfosporosinus sp. | reverse complement strand
GATCAAAACGCCGTTCCAGGTGGTAGCCCATTAATTTGTGTTTTCCTAGTGATCTGGTCGGAGACTCATTTTGGATGAGCGCTAATCCCATGAGGCAATCCCCAATGATGGTCTCGGCAATCAGACGCGCATGACGTCGATGCTTTCTCGGAGAGTGAAGTGATTCATGAGGGATGGACGTGGCCACTTTGATGATTAGGTCTAGTTTCTTGGCCCAGTACAAGGTAAGTGGGGGAATCGCAATGGCTTCGAGAGGAAGGGAATGCATCGCGTGTTGGGAAAGCGCATGAGGCCCGTGTGCGGGAGTTGCAAGACCCAGACTTTTATAGAGATCAAGTTCGCGGTTGAGCTTTGACCGAAAGCTTAAAACGAGATTGGCAAGTTTATGGCGATGAGGAATGTAGGGATAACAATTTGTTAAGGCAACATCAATCCCTGATTCAACCGAGGTAAGGAGAGTTAGGAGATTTTGATAGATATCCCCGGACATATCTCCATCGACAAAGAGTACCCCCTTGGCCCCTATATGACGTGCGTAGAGAGCTCCGATCGCTCGCGGAATATCAATCCCTAAGGGGTTAGAAAAAAAAAGGATATGAATTCGAGTATCAGGGATTGAGCGGGCGAGTTTGAATGTCTGGTCCGTGCAACCATTGAGAACCAAAATGATGTAACTGACGGGAAGACGTAAAATGGTGGTCAATGTTGCCAAGATGCTCTTTTCTTCATTTTTGGTCGGAATGACTACTGCGAACATCTTTGAGCGCCCCCTTTTTCGAGGTTCGAAGTTCGAAATTCGATATTCGAGGTTCGAACCAAGAACTACAAACTACAAATATAGCATTACTTATTATAATATATGCCGTTTTGAGTAGCTTCGACATAGTATATAAGGATATAGGAAACTTACATCTTCTGAAGTTCACTGAAGTTATTCAGGGGCGAAATGCGAGATCCGAGATCCGAGGTCCAATATTCGTTCGAATCTCGAACTTCGTACTTCGAACCTCAATTAAGGGGGTCAGGCTATGTTTCAAGTCGGTGATATTGTTGCACGGTTCTCACATCGACAGGATATTTTCTTCCACATTGATCAGATACATGCAAATTTAAAAGGCGAAGGCTTGGCGATTCTCAAAGGACTTAATTTAAGGTTACTGGCAGATGCGCCGATTTCCGACCTTATTGCGAAGAGTCCGCTTGAAGTTGCCAGCTATGAGCGTGAGGATAATAAGATGATTTATCAGAAATTACACAAATTGACCAATCAAAGAAAAGCCGATGTAGACGATAAAAACGAGTTTTTTGAGATCCCTGGACGGGTGTTGCAGCTTGATGGCGACCAGGATTATTTAAGCCAATGTATTAAAACGTATAAGCAAATGGGAATCGAGGCCAAGGGGATTTGTAAATCCGAGATGGAACAACCAAGAGTTATCCGTAAAATTTTACAAGGAAATCCGACGGACATCCTGGTTTTGACGGGTCATGACGGATTTATAAGTGGGAAAAAAGATTTTCATAGTATGGATAGTTATCGCAGTTCACGCTATTTTGTGGAGTCTGTTCTGGAAGCCCGGCGTTTTCAGCATAACCGGGATGCGCTGGTGATCTTTGCGGGAGCTTGCCAATCTAATTATGAAGCCATTTTATCAGCAGGGGCAAATTTCGCTTCATCACCAAAACGCATGCTTATCCATGCCTTTGATCCCGTTTTTGTCGTGGAGAGAATTGCTTTTACCCCTATGGAGCAAATAGTTTCGGTGAAGAATATTCTTATGCATACGATAACGGGGACGGATGGGGTTGGGGGGATTGAGACGCGAGGCCAGATGCGGAGGGGATATCCCAGGAGCCCTTATTAAGTAGGGGTGATTCACGAATTGCTCCTATGCTAGTTGTTTTGGGGACGGTCTATTTAACACACATTAAAGAGTGTCAAAGGGGCCGTCCCCAAAACACATTAACGTTGAATATTTACGGGGGTTCCGATTTTGACGCGTTGGAAAAGGCTTTCGGCGTCATGGTTATGCATGCGGATACATCCTTTGGACACGGCTTGGCCAATGCTAGCCGGGTTATTTGTTCCATGAATACCATAACCTGGGATAGTGAGCCCCATCCAGCGACTACCAAAGACACCACCTGGAGATACTGTTTTAGTAGCAATAGAGTAGTGACCGTTAGGGGTGGGAGCCGCGCTCTTGCCAACTGCAATTGGATAATGCCGGATAAGCCGGTTTCCTTCATAAAGCTCAAGTCTACGACGGGCGGTATGAATGACAATTGAACGGTTGGGCACTGAAATATGCCTCCCTTCTTTCATATTTAGGTTCTATCTCATGGTATGTTAGAGATTTATCAATGTTCTTTGCATAATTAAGTCCTCTTTAGGCGGAGAATAAAGGGAGCATATTTCCGATGGAGTTATTTCCATTGGAAGTAAGTTTGAGCTTATTCAGGAACGCAAAGCGTTAAGCAATATTCGATGTTCAGTGTTCGAATCTCGAACCTCGAACTTCGAACTGGAGGGATCAGATTGGCTGAACATGTGGAAGGGAAGTTGCTTATTATTGGTGGAGCAGAAGATAAATTGGGAGAGTGCAAAATCCTGAAACGGTTTATTCAGGAATCAGGCGGTAGGGAAAGCCATATTACGGTCTTGACAGCTGCGACAGAATACCCACGCCAAGTAGGGGTTGAGTACCATGCTTTATTTCTGGAACTGGGAGCCCAGGAGGTACAAGTCCTTGATGTTTCAGACCGTACCCAGGCTAATACACAAGGGCTTGGCAAACAATTCGAAAAATCAACCGGGGTCTTTTTCACCGGAGGCGACCAACTTCGGATTACCGGTTTGCTAGGGGGTACGTTACTCGGACGGATGCTCCAACAGCTTTACGAGCAGGGGGTCATTATTGCAGGAACCAGCGCAGGGGCTTCTGTCATGTCGGATACGATGATTGTCGGGGGGGAAGCAGGAACGGCAAAGAAAAACGAATTAACGATGGCGCCGGGATTGGGGTTACTTCGCTCCGTCGTGATTGATCAACACTTTGCTCAACGAGGGCGAATCGGCAGACTCTTATCGGCAATCTCTCAAAATCCCTATGTTCTCGGGGTGGGAATCGACGAGGATACAGCAATTTTAGTAC